>JAISDK010000298.1 GCA_031264875.1 Prevotellaceae bacterium | reverse complement strand
ATTCTGGATGTTATGATGCCTGTAAAAGATGGTTTTACTTTAGCTCAGGAAATAAGGCAAATGTCTCCGGATATACCTATCATATTTCTGACCGCCAAGTCGATGAAAGAAGATGTCGTCAAGGGATTTTCTTCGGGAGGCGACGATTACATAACCAAACCGTTCAACATCGAAGAGGTGATATTGAGAATCGAAGCAATTCTGAGGAGAACATCTTCAGCCGAGCTGTCTCTGGCAACATACGATATAGGCGACTATGTGTTCAACCCGACAAAGCAGACTTTGGTGTATTCGACTGACGGAACAGAGCAGAAATTGACAGCGAAAGAAGCGGAATTGCTGCGTTACCTTTGTGTAAACAGAAATAATGTGCTCGACAGAAATTTTGCTTTAAGGACAGTCTGGAATGACGACAGCTACTTCAATGCCAGAAGTATGGACGTGTATATCACTAAATTGCGCAAGTTTCTGAAAGACGACCCTTCAGTGCAGATAATAAATGTCAGGGGAAAAGGATTCAAGTTAATTGACTAATTAAGATTTTTTAAGATTTTTTAATAAGTTTAATTACTAACTTTGCGTCCGAAAATATTAAAAAATATCTGATTATGTTTAGTTTTTTACAGTTTGTTTTCTCCGGTATTCCTGCCACGAAATCTTACGAAGCCAAATTGCAGGATGAGGAGACGAAGTACACTGTGTATCTGGAGACTATTGAATCCGACGATTTCAGAAGGTACAACGAATTAAAAGAATATCTTGCCAATCCGGTAAATTTGAAAACAGAAAACAATCTGCCTCAAAAAGAGCGCCAATTGGAAAAAGAATATCGAAAAAACACTGAAACCCTGAAAGATAAGGGATTCAGGCTGGAAAAAGAATTTCAGGCAAAGCGATCGCTACAGCCACAAAAAGAACGTCAGTTAAAAAAAGTACTTAAGCAAAAAAAGCAGGCGGCAAAATCGAAAGAAGAACGCCAGTTGCTGAAAGAAGAAAAAGTATATTTAAACAAGCAAATTGCAATGGAACGCCACCATTTGAAAGAAGAAGGTATGCAGTTGAGACGTGAGCTGGAAAAAGATCAGCAAAAACTGAAAAAAAATCTACAGCTGGCGAAAAAACAGTTAAGAGAAGACGTACAGCAACAAAAAGACGAACTCCAGCAGTTGAAACAGGAACTCAAAAGGCTGGAAAATTCAAAAATGATTAGGGACTTTTTCAGTTTCAAGAAGAAATACGCCAAACTGATAGAAGAACAGGAACATTGGGTTTCAAAGTTTTACGAAGATTTTTCTAAGAACGAAGTCGATCCGCGATGGTCTGACAAGCAGGTGATAAGCGAGCTGCTGATAAACGGAGCGCCATATTCCCCTATAGAAGACCTGCATATTTTTTCGCCCAATAACCTTCAACTGGCAGGAGGATTGTTGAAAATAAAGACAAAACAGGAGAAAAAACAGGGATTGGCCTGGGATAAGACGCATGGATTTGTTCCTAAAATGTTTTCATACACATCCGGTCTTCTAACTTCGGCTCATTCGTTCAAACAGATGTACGGTAAATTCGAGGCAAAAGTGCGTGTCAAGTATGCCTATGGCACCTATCATGCTTTCTGGATGGGATCCGATACTCAAAAACCGCATCTTAACATTTTTAAGTTCGAGGGCAAAAATCTCACGATTTCAGCATATACCGACAATGCGAAAATTGAGCGAAAACTGAAATATAAACTCAAAGATGACTTCTACATCTATACACTGTTGTGGAGCAACACCAAACTTGCGTGGCTCATTAACGGCAAAAAAGTATTCGAATCGTCGAACATCATAAACGAACCGATGTATATATCCTTTTCGTCGGGAGTATATGACAAAAAGGCAGAACAGACAGCAATGTATATCGACTGGATAAGATGTTTTAGAAGCAACTGAATAAATTAGACATATCCGAAATATATGGAGGATCAGTCTCTTTGCGGAAGATATGAATATCAGGTAAATTCATATTTTACAGACTTAAAAAAGCAGTTAAGTCTTCCGGCATTGTTTTATCTGTTACAGGAGAGTGCATTTATACACGCTGAAAGACATAATTTTGGATGGGATGCCTTGTCGGAAAACAATTTTTTTTGGGCGTTATCAAGGATAAAGGTGCAAATCGGTGATTATCCGTTATGGAAAGATTCCATATTTGTAGAAACATGGGCTAAAGTTCCTGATAATGTAATGGCATATCGCGATTTTGAAATCTATTCGCCGAACGGCAAAAAAATACTGTCAGCAACATCCGCATGGCTGATATTGAATATGGAAACCCGTAAACCACAACGAATTGCACTGATGAAAGATAAATTTCCAGCTCCATATAACAGAATCGCACTCGACATTCGTTTAGGGAAACTTCCTCAGCACAAGATTCTGACAAACGATTATGCCATGAACACTGTACCATATAGCGCAATCGATGTTAACGGTCATGTAAACAATACCTTATATATACAATGGGTTATCGACAGCTTTCCTATAGACTATATTCTGAATCATGATGTCTATGATATTGAAATCAACTATCTTCAGGAAGCAATGGCAAGTCAGCAATATTATGTAATTATTGAGAAACTTATACCGGATGAATATTTGTGTAGCGTTGTCCGGCATCCCGACAACAAAGAATTATCGCGAATGATGCTTAAATTTCGTGAAAAAATGTAAATTTGGCACACTTATTGTGAACAAAGTCAAAAAATGATTGTATCTATTATGAATGTTCGTATCATGAAAAAAATATTCATACTTTTAGGAGTGTTTTTTACAAATATTGTTATGTCGCAGGAGATCAAATCTCCATCGCCATGGAAATATTCCGGTACCTCATATCTTAATCTCACACAATCATCATTCAGCAACTGGTCGGCCGGAGGAGAAAACTCCATCGCTATAGGAGTGGGAATAAATAATATAAGATTAACTTACGGCAAGAAGAAAATTGCATGGGAAAACGGCCTGACACTTGGTTACGGTTTACTGTATCAGGGCAGTGAGCGCAGCAAAACCAATGATGTAATTGATTTCTTCTCGAAATTCGGATACAAAGCATTCGGTAAATTCGATTATGCTACTCAGATTACCTTCAAAACCCAGTTCGACAAGGGTTATCCCAAATATCCGATAACTCCCGAATCGCAATACAACTCCAAATTTATGTCGCCGGCGTCGGGTATTCTTTCACTGGGATTTGACTATAAGCCAAATGCCGAATTTTCGCTGGTACTTTCTCCTATTTCGGGGAAATATACTATAGTACTCGACGATTCATTATCGAAAGTCGGAGTTTATGGAGTGAAACCGGGAAGGACGGCATACTACGAGCTGGGAACATCCGTAAGGGCTACCTACAATAAAGTCATAATTCCGAATATTACTCTGGGAGTAGTTACGGACATATTTTCCAATTTGCTGGTAGATCCTGAAAACGCGGATATAAACATGGATATAAATATCAATTTTAAGGTAACAAAATATATTTCATCAAATTTGAGCTTACATTTCAAATATGATGACAATACAAAAAATGTTGATCCGGAAAGAGGACCTGCCTTACAGTTCAAGCAGGTACTTGGCTTGGCTTTGTCATATAACTTTTAAATAATTAATACATTATGTACACACCTGATAACGAAACATTCAACGAACTATTTCAATCGGCTTTCAGAGCGGCAATTATTGCAGGAAAAAGAATTTTGGAAATTTTTTATACCGAAGATTTCCAGGTATCTATGAAATCGGACAACTCTCCGCTTTCTTCGGCAGACAGAGAAGCTCACGAAATAATCAAACGGCTACTGCTCAATTCGCGGATACCGATTTTGAGCGAGGAAGGTCGAGACATGCAATTCGAAGAACGAAAGTCGTGGGACATTCTATGGATAGTTGATCCGCTGGACGGAACTCGGCAATTTATCCAGAAGAGAGAGGAATTTACTGTAAACATTGCTCTGGTAGTAGGAGGAAATCCGCTGTTCGGAGTAGTTTACGCTCCCGCAATGGGCGATATGTATTTCGGAGTAAAGGATATGGGTTCCTTTAAGATAAGTGTGGGAGACCGTGACCTGCTGTCGTATTCATTCCAGCAAATCATTGCGGAATCAAAAAAACTTGACCCGTCGGTGAAAACAAACGGCAAATACACAATACTTGCAAGCTATCATCATGTAAACAAGGAAACTCTGGAGTATATCGACAAAATGCGAAAGACATATCCCGACGTAGAAGTCAAAAAAATTGGCAGCTCTCTGAAAATGTGTATGCTGGCAGACGGGATAGGCGACGTATATGTCCGATATACCAACACATACGAATGGGATACGGCAGCAGCACAAACAATTCTCGAAGGCGTTGGCTGGAGCATCAACGCATTGGATACCAACGAGCCGCTGACGTATAACAAGGAATCTTTGCTGAATCCCTATTTTATATGTAAAAAAGCGGAACCGTATATGAGCTAAGATACGCGAAATAAATAACATGTAAATGTTTAAACGAAAATTCGGACAGCTTTGAAACGCAGTTTGACGTAGTCAAAGAGCGTAATCATAACGTAGTGGCAACGCCCAATGTCGTAAATTTAACGTCTGAACCATGATTTACTTGATTAAAGGATTTCCTCGCTCGGCGTAGTCTCCAGACTACGTCGTGTTAAAAGCAAGGCTCTGCCTTGCAAAGCCCAAACACAATAGTAGAGACGTGGCGCGCCACGCTTCTACGTTTGTTTTTGAGGCTTTGCAAGGCAGAGCCTTGCTTTTATACTACTCACGGGATAGTTTTGTGAATTGCGTCATTATTTCGGTTA
>JAISDK010000253.1 GCA_031264875.1 Prevotellaceae bacterium | reverse complement strand
CAATGATTTTCTCATTTCCTTTAGCTGTTTCTGCCTTTTCTGCTGAGGCCGTATCATAAAAAAATACATCACAACAAACATAAGCAAAATCATAATAAAAAACGTCATGTTACCGCCTCCCTGAGGCTGGCTATCTTCTAATAATAATATGAAATTTAACATCATAACACAAAAAAATTGAATTAATATTTGCGGCAAAAGTAATGTTTTTAATTAAACTTGACAAATAATGATCAAATTTGGTAAAAAATCATTCCATTGATAAATTTTATCTGTCAAGTGATGGGTTTCATCACTCCAGTAACGAGTTTCATCCGCCGGTTTACGGATTTCATCAATCCAGTGACTCACATGGGCATACCCACAAAGTATCCTTTAGTCCTGACCTCCTCCCCGAACGATTGAGCCGGATGTTCTGATAATTTGTCCAGCGTTTGTAATTCCTTCGACAATCACAGAATATGTAGAATTGGAATCGGCTGTATAGAAATCAAATACTGCATTTCCTTCCGAAATTTTAACATTCGGCTTCCAGAAAATAGTTGTACGCCTGTCGACTCCTGTCATCTGGTCTTCGGTTTCGTATTTGGGCGAATAAAATTCGACGTCCTTTCGATAACCTTTCGGCATTATGGTTTTCATATTGAATTTTACCCCCTTTTTAGGAGTGATATTGCCTGTTTTTGTAGTGAGAATAATTGCTCCTCCGGCGCCTTTCGAGCCGAGAATAGCCGCTTCCGCACCCTTCATTATTTCGATAGTTTCCACATCCAAAATATTGATATCCCTTAAATTGACGTCTTCCCAGATAACATCATCGACAATTATCACAGGCGGCGAGGACGAACCGCGAATAGTAATGTTGTCGCCAACAATCATAACTCCGCCGATAAACATGAGCGCCTGATACAAATCCGTATACCGTTCAAATTTATCGGAAGTTATGACAGTATTCATAATCGATGAGTATAGCGAACTTCTCTTTGCCGTTTCGTTTTTTTGCGCTGTTATCGTTACCGTTTCCAGTTCAATACTGCGCGAGCCGTTTTCCTCGACATATTTCCTGTCCGATTTTTCGATATATCGCAAAAACAAACTGTCGGGCTGAAAATCGGGCATGGCAAACTGCTGTATATCGGGAAAAGTTTCCTTGTCCAGAACAAGTTCCACATAGTTGTTACCCCTTTTGTTCAAAGCCTGTACAACATATATTGTACTGTCGGGGAACTCGAAGCCGTTGAAATAGAAGCGTCCGTTTTCGTCGGACACTGTTCCGTTTGCATAGCCTGCATTAATCGAAAAGATTGATACGGAATTGTCTTCATTGGTTTTCTTTCCTATAACTCTTTTAACGGTTCCCGAAATTTCCTGACCCAGTTCCATATAATGAACAGGTCTCTCAAGCGAATCTTTCAGAACTGCCGGGATGTTGTATCTCTTCCATCCCTGTGTAAGCAGGAGGGCGTCCACATTTGAGGGATGTTTAATGTAATGTTCCGGCGTCTCAATGTATCCCCTGATATCGGAGCAAAGCAGAAGGCTGGAAATTATCGTAAATGAACTGTCCGGCAGGACGTCTCTATTGTCGGTAACCGATACCGAAAAATCGCCTTCGAGCGGATTGTTTTCCGCATCGGTAACATGGACTTTTGCCGAAACAAGTTCGCGTTTTTTGTAATCCTGCCTGTCTGTTGATATTTCCGCTTTTGCCAGTTCGTACTCGTTCAGACAGAAAACCAGACGTTCGCTCAGGGGGTTCATATTATCATCAAGCAGAAGTATTTGAGTAACACCGGAAGGAAACGAAGCCCTGTCAATTGAGATTGTATTCTGTTCTGCCCATGCACCGGAGTAAATAATTATTCCTTTGGTTTGAACAATCAGGTTCACCGGCTTCTCGACATATTCCGAGCCTTTCAGAAGCGTAATAAAGAGTTTGTTTCTGCTCCAGCTTGTTTTCAAAGTACAAGCGTCGGTTTTTATGGCTGGAAGTTGAAAACGTTTTGATTCGCCGGATTTATTTTTGAACACGGCATAATACGTTTTGCCTTTTTCAGGAAAAAAGAAGAATGAACCCATCCCTGCATGTCCCGATTTCGCCGATACGACAGGATTATCCTTGTCGTCGAAAACGTCGCCTGTAACATCTTCCGACAGTCCGTTAGTTTTAAGCGCCTTGAATGCCAGCTTGCAGTGTGCGGCGTCAACAAGGTATCCTCCTTCTGGGAAAAATGAGACGTCATAATCGTTTTCGCGCTTGGGAACGGAAATATATTTTTTAAACCGTCTCCCGTTACTTTCAAATTCAAAATAGACAGTCTGCTGCTCATCCGGAAGCGTCCTGAATGAAAAATCTTCCGAAGTTTTCACTGCTATTTTTTTGTCGATATCGACTTTCCTGATTGTTCCGGTATCGACGCGTATTGTCAGATTCTCCTCTTCCACGTCCTGAGACCCGTACCGGCGAAATTCGATTTTCAGCGAGCCTTTTTTATCTTCGATATCAAATTTGGGAATTATCTGGATGGAAGCAGACTGAGGATCGGCAATAAATACTTTTTTCTC
>JAISDK010000164.1 GCA_031264875.1 Prevotellaceae bacterium | reverse complement strand
CCGATGAACGTAAGCGGATAGAAAACGAAGCTGAATACGTCCGCACTATTGACGCAACTATTGGCGTTAAAATCAGGGAACTCGAAGCAAAGGATAAGGCTATCGAAGCAAAGGATAAGACTATCGAAGAAAATAATAAGACTATCGAAGCAAAGGATAAGACTATCAAAGAAAATAATAAGACTATCGAAGAAAAAGATAAGACTATCGGAGAAAAAGATAATACTATCGAAGAAAAGGATAAGGAAATTGCAGAACTGAGACGTCTTCTTCGTGATAAACAATAAGCACATAAAAGATGGGAATAGTTATTTTAATTTTTCTTTCTATAGCATTAGCAGTAGGCGCGGGACTTTTTCTGGTTGCGCGAATGATATACATACATTATTATAATAAAAATAAAATTAATATGGAGACATCCAAAACAAAACTCACGCAATCGCTCACGTTTAAGGGAATAACGATTGCAGTACTGACTCTGGTGATGCTTATTCCAAGCACAATGATTCAGAATCTGATCAGGGAACGGCAGGAGCGCAGTCGCGAAACCGTTCAGAAAATCAACTACAAATGGAGCAGTTCGCAGACGCTGTGTGCGCCGCTGCTGCTTGTGCCCTACACTACCGTCCGGCTTGACGCTGACAAAAAGCTCTATTACGAGGAGCACACGCTTTACGTTACGCCAAAAAACCTGAAGATAAATGCTTCGCTGACGCCGGAAGAACGGCATTACGGCATTTACAAGGCAATTCTCTACAAAAGCGACATTCACTTTGAAGGCAGCTTTGCAGAAATCACCAGTTTGAAAATCGACAACAGCGAGCTTCATTTCGACAAGGCTCAAATTGCAATCGGCATAACAGACTTGAGAGGCGTAACGCAAAATCCCGATTTTAAAACCGGCGGCAAAACACTCGAAGCAACTGTCGGAGTAGTAAAACTCTTTTCGGTATCCGAGATCGCCGCGACGGAAGATGCAGGAAAATACTACAGTTTTGGAAATTCGTATTCCCGCAGCATAAATGTAACAGGCAAGACGCTGGTAGTAAATCTTAATGAGATTAACGCGACCGGCAGTCTCCCGCAATCGATAGATTTCGACTGCACACTGAAGCTGAACGGCAGCAGCTCAATCAACTTTATTCCGATAGGTCAGCACACCGCCGTTACAGTCAGCGGACAGTGGCAGTCGCCCTCGTTTACCGGCAGTTTTTCGCCCGAATCGACCATTGACAAAGAGAAGTTTCTCGCCGACTGGAGCATTTTAAGCTTCAACCGTGAAATTCCGGAAACATGGTCGGACAGCGATGTTGCCGATTTGGGCAGCAATTCCTTTGGAGTAAATCTTATAGAAACCGTTGATCATTATCAGCAAAACATGCGGTCGGCAAAATATGCACTCATGTTTATTGCCTTGACATTTATTGTATTCTTTTTCGTTGAAATTTTCACAAGGAAGCCGATACAGTTTTTCCAGTATGTACTGGCAGGCATTTCGCTTATACTGTTCTACAGCCTGCTGCTTTCGCTGTCGGAACAAATCGGATTTGGTCTGGCATATTTTGTGGCAAGCGCCGCAACCGTGATCATGATAACGGTTTATTTCCATTCGCTGATAAGGCAAAAAGCGGCCACATTCATTCTCGCCTGCATTATGCTTGTGCTTTATGCCTTTCTGTACATTATTTTGCAGATCGAAGACTTCGCCCTGCTTTTCGGAAGCATATTCCTGTTTATAATTCTGGGAGTGATAATGTTTATGTCGAACAGAATAAAATCGGGAAAACACATGCCGGCAGACGAAGAGTAGAAAAAACAGAATCTGACATATCCGGAAAACAGGCTCGCAGACAACCGGACGCCGACTTAACGGATTAAACGCGAATGACCGCTGATGATTATGAATCAATCAGCGGTCATTCTCTTTACAGGCCATAGCCCGTGATTAGTTTCTACTGCCGGATAATGTTAAACGAAACAGTTTTCTTTCCCTTGTATTCGCCCTTGCCGTGAAGTATCACGTTGGCAGTACCTGTTTCCACATTATTTTTGTAGCTAACCGAAAAGTCCCTTGCAAAAACAAGTTCAACAGTCGGCTTGTCGCTTTCCCTGTAGAATGCGATCGGAACGGGATTAATAGCCTTACCCGTGTAGTACTGTGGCTCGATGGTATCGACCAGACAGCTGTCGCCAGCGCCGAGATCCTTCTTTGCCTGCGAAGGAGCGTTGTGAACGTTGAAATACTTGATTTCGGCATTAAGTTCGTCAATAAAGGGCTTGTAAGTTGCGGCAGTGTCCATAGTATTGGCGGCAGTGATGCGGTCGATCATTGTATGGTATGCAACGCCGATCTTCTTGCGTATTTCACCAATCTCACCCTGTGGCTTTTGTGCCGTTTCCACGTTGCGCTGAGCAAGCAGCTGGTCAAACTCTGTTTCGGCAGCCTGCAGTTCAGTGAGCCACGCCGAAAGTCCGAGCGTCGTGATTTTGCTCGAATATGCAGTACTGTTAAGATCGGCAATGAGCAGATTGACAACGGCTGTTTCTTCCTCGTACGATTTCCTGGAAATATGGCCGAAGGCAGCAAACCGGTTGTACAGGCTTTCCGCTGCGGCAACCATTGCAGGGTCAAAATGATGCATGAACGATCGGATAGCTTCGCTCATGCCTGTAATCGTTTTGTCCACGCGCTTGTCGGCATTGGCGATGCGTGTGGTGTAATCGCTTTTGCGCATGGCGTTAATAAATTGTTCTTCCTGTGTAAGGAATGACAGAAATTCCGTCCATAATGCGGCAACCACCGACTGTACGACGGGAAATTTCAAAATCAGGTTACGAAATACAATCATGAATTCGTAGTGTGCTTCGTTACGAAATTTATGTAAGAAAGCTGCTAATATTGTTTTCATATTTACTTTAACTTATTTTAATTTATACTATTTTTATTTAAACTTTTTACTGACAGTACGGCATATATTGTATGAAAGTCTCCCGAAAAGTTCGGGACCTTTTCATACAATGTATGAAAGTCTCCCGAAAAGTTCGGGGCCTTTTCATACATTGTATAAAAATCTCCCGAAAAGTTCGGGGCCTTTTCATACATTGTATAAAAATCTCCCGGAAAGTTCGGGACGCTTACATATACTGTATGCAAGTTTTCTGATGACGACGGAAAACTTGCATACTTATATATGTATGTATTAAAAGAAATCGTGCCGGAATATTTAAGATTTTGCAGGCGGTTGAAAACTGCTGCTTTTGTTCCTGTATTTGAATTTAAACATTTCATTCTTAAAACTGCTTGTCGAAATTACGTTTTCTGCTTGTGATTTTCGGGTGCGAAATTAGTAATAAAATTTAATTTGCAAGAAAAATGATTTGTGTACAACAAAAATATGTCGGCTAATGACCTGGAAGTACCGTTGAAACTGTCAGTTTTTCCAGACTCACGTTCCTGAGCGTTGTCACGGCGACGGTCAATTCTGTTTTTCCCTTCGGCACATTTTTTAAGACGACAGTCCCGTTGCCACGCCTTTCGCCGACAGTTTTTCCATTGGCTATAATCGTTATATAGACAATATTATCCAGATCCTTACCTGTAATGGTCAGCGACTTTTCCCTGCCGGTGAAATTGACGTACCGGAAACCGATTTCCGCGCTGCTTTCAACGAGGACTGAACCGTATTCGCCGTCGCCGACCGGCCTGTAGTTTTTACCGTACACGGCTGTGTTGAAGTAAACCGGACGGGACAGGTCGAGTCCCTTTTCGGCAATGCCGCTGCTGGTCGGGACAACGGGAATAATCAGTCCATCGCTGTCGAAGCGGATTTTTTCGATGCACAGCGCGCGATTGTTCCACTTGCCGTTCAGTGCGCGATGGTAGAACACATACCAGTCGTTGCCGAAATGCTCGATTGAGCCTTGAATATTTCCGTTTCCATGCAGGTCTTCAACGGTGATAATGATTCCGCGATATGTGTAGGGGCCGAAAATGTTTTTCGCCGTGGCGTATGACAGACGCTTGGGCGTATGATTTCTGTCAGTGATCCTGCCGCAGTTTTCGGCATAAACCAGATAGTATGTATCGCCTCGGCGACGCAGCGAGGGCGCTTCGTAAAAGTCGCGGAGATATTGCCCGACATTCACGGCGCTTGCCTCATCAATGACGTCTGCCGCTTTCAAGCGTGCGATGACAGCGTAATTGTCTTCAACAGCGTTCATTGTTGGCGAGTAAGTAGTGTATCGCTGACCGTCGCTGTCGGTAAGCACTTCGGTCGAAATGCCATCGACAGGCTTGCCCGATCTGTCGCCGGTTACCCACCGGAAATTGCGGAAAGGCCCCATCGGGTCGTCGCTTTCGAGTACAAAAGTGTAATTTTCCTGTCCCTGCTTCCATTCAAAAAAACCGTAGAGCCAGTATTTTCCGTCGTAAAAATGACCGTCGGAATCCCATAGAATCCGTCCGGGATAAGGAATATCAACAGTCGAATCCATCGACGAAAAACTGTAGCCGCGACTTTCCCAGTGACGCAAGTCCCCGCTTGAGAGCGACATGTAGTGCGGCGAACAGAATACGCCGCTTGCATCCAGCGATCCGTAAATGTAAATTTTCCCGCCGAAATTGTGCGCCTCGTCATCGGGAATATACATTCGCCACGAATAGGGGAGAACCGGATTCTGCTGCTGCCATCCAACCGTGACATGAGCAAATTCCTTTTGTCCGCCGTCTGAAACCGAATAGATTATGCAATCGCCGTCAGCCATCGCCGTCAGCATATTGCCGGTAACGGACACTGTTTCCTTATCGCCCGACACATAACTGCCCGCAGGCAATTCCTTCGTTCCGCCGATGTCGAGCATGTAGTAATGAATGTTTCTTACCGTTTCCTGCGCACAAATTTCTATCGCAGCAAAGGATGCCGTTAAGCATATTAATATAGAGATAACTTTATTTTTCATCTTACTTAATTATGAATTATGAATTGTTCAATATTAATTTTTCATTGTTAATTGCTAATTGTTAATTGTTCACTGTTAATTGTTAATTGTTCATTGCTTCAAAGCCGGATAGCACGTAAAGGAGTCCAGCATGTCGCCCTTCACATCGAAATAGGGTATATACTCCAGCCCGTCAGTTGAGCCGGTTATGGAGAAATGCAGAGGTTTTCCGGCTACCGGCTTCAGTTTGCCGAGCAGTTCCTTTTCCGTGTACGGGATATCTACCTCGCCTTTCGGAATGGATTTGCCGACAACAGCCATAAGCACCGGCCCGTATTCCAGAGCGTAAGCCTCCTTTCCCTGGAAACCCTTTTCCATTCCGGCGTATTTCGTCAGACGAAAGCCCATGGGCAGCGTGAAACTGATTTCATCACTGTTTTTCCACTTGCGGTCGAGGATGACATACGTTCCCGGAGGAGAAGTTGCTTCCCGTTTACCGTTAATAAAAAACTCTACCGGCGCCGTTGCCCACGA
>JAISDK010000161.1 GCA_031264875.1 Prevotellaceae bacterium | reverse complement strand
ATACAATTTTCGCCCGCAAAAATACAACTTATCTTTGAACACAAATCAACCAAATTTGTTTTATTCACATAAAATTATCAATATGTTATGAAAAAGATTGCCGGCTATTCATTCAAATGCATCTTCAAACAGACCGTA
Source organism: Prevotellaceae bacterium (assembly GCA_031264875.1). Taxonomy (GTDB): domain Bacteria; phylum Bacteroidota; class Bacteroidia; order Bacteroidales; family UBA932; genus JAIRLF01. Next base: position 2,371 of record JAISDK010000161.1, on the reverse strand, counting down.
ATTTACGGCATGATACTGGGTGTTTTTATGGAAATAATGAACATTCTGGACTATACTGTCGGTTTTTATGAACATTCGCAGATCATCAATAACATAAAATACCTGCTTCGCATTTTCGGACTATTGACATGCGTCATTATTTTCCGTAAAAAAATCGGCGGATATATCTCTTTTGATATAGCATTTATATTTTGTCTGTTCACTTTTGTGTTCGCCATGCTTACATACGACACAATAATCTGTATCACGTTCAATATTTATCCTGAACTGTTACACAACAAGATATCCGTGATGAGGGAAGCATTGCAGAATGCGGGTATTTCCGGTCGTGTGGTTGAACTTAGCGCAGATAATGCCTTATGGGGAAAAAATCCTTATTATGTGATATTTTCATTTATTGTATGGGTACTGTTTGTAGGGCCTGTTCTTTCCTTTATATTTGCCCTGATGGTACAGAAGAACAAAATGTCCGGCAAAAATACACAGCCGTTTTCTTTCTGAATTTTGAATCACACTGCATTTTTTGCCTTTATCAAAAAACGTGTAATTTTGCGCCCGCAATTGATTGAAAAATGTACAAGCGTAAATTTATTCGAACAAGAATTGCCGGAGTAGCCGGATTGGCGGTTATGAAGTCGGGCTTAAGCAGCGGAAAACCGTCGGGAATCGTTAGTAACATGAACAATCAATTAACTACATTGTTACACAAGGCAATGTTCACTGTGTAACACATAGATTTGAATGAGAATCACAATTGAACGATACGGTAGAACGTGTCATGCGCAATGTAAATGGATAATAAACGATTATGAAAGAAGAAATTATTATAGCAGGATTTGGAGGACAGGGAGTGCTGTCTATGGGTAAGATACTGGCCTACTCGGGAATTATGCAAGGCCAGGAAGTAACCTGGATGCCGGCTTACGGTCCGGAAATGAGAGGCGGAACAGCCAATGTAACAGTAATATTAAGCGATGACAATATCAGTTCCCCGATAGTTGGCAGTTATGACACCGCCATAATACTCAACCAGCAGTCAATGACAAAATTCGAGAAAACGGTCAAACCGGGAGGATTATTGCTGTACGACCCCAACGGTATCACAATGCCTCCAACACGCAGGGATATCGAAATATACAAAGTGGAGGCCGCTACAGAAGCCGCAAAATTAGACAATTCACGTCTTTTCAATATGATTGTACTCGGCGGATTCCTGAAAATTAAACCCATCGTCAAAGACGAAAATGTGGTTGCGGGACTTAAGAAATCTCTACCCGAAAGACATCATAAGTTAATACCGCTCAATGAAAAAGCTATCGAAAGGGGAAAAGAAATAGTGACTTGCGAACTGCAATTGAACAGTAATCAGAAAAAGTTTTAACCCGTAACGCTAAACTATATGCCAATAAATGAGATAGAAAATAAGCAAATTAATAGCAGGAACAATAACTTTCCTGTTTTTTTTGAACAAAATATTTCACCGATTAGTAAAAAAGGATTACTTTTGCGGGACTTTTTAACGAAAAAAAAGATATAAATATGTCAGGTAAAAAACAGGATAACAAGGACAAAGAGCAGGTTTCCGAAATAATCGAAGGGATTCATAAAATCGAAAACTTCTTCAAAAAACGCAAAAATACTTTAATTTATACGGTGGGAGGACTGGCTCTTGTCGTTGCGGCTTATATCGGGTACAGGGAATTTATTTCCAAGCCCTTAAAAAAAGAAGCGCTGGAACAGATCGTTATTCCGCAAAATAATTTTGCGATAGATTCTTTCAGGCTGGCGCTGGAAGGACAGGGCGCACTGGTACCCGGATTTGCAACCATAGCAAACGATTACAGCTCTACTCCTTCAGGCAATCTTGCAAATTTTTATGCCGGCGTCTGCTGCCTGAAACTGGGCGAATACGAACAGGCAATAGACTATTTTGGCAAATTCAAATCCAATGACGAAATATTTGCTCCCCGCGCACTGGCAAACATCGGAAACTGCTATGTAGAACTGGGCGAACTGAAAAAAGCTGTTGAATATTTCGAACAGGCTGCACGTAAAAAAGATAATCTGGCTTCACCTTCATACTTGATGAAAGCTACGGCAGTGTACGAAAAACTCGGACAATATTCGAAGGCTCTTAAACTTTATGAGGAAATAAAGTATAAATACCCTGAAAGCAGCGAAGCCGGCGCTATCGACAAATATATAGAACGGGTTAAAATATTAGCGTCTAAATAATTTCAATGGCATCATCCTTACATAATCTGTCGGAAATAACAGGAATTATTCCTTCGGGAGAAGGGAAAAAGTTTGTTGTGGCTGTTTCGGAGTGGAACAGCGAAATAACCCTGAATCTTCTGAACGGTGCGGTTGA
>JAISDK010000139.1 GCA_031264875.1 Prevotellaceae bacterium | reverse complement strand
CCGATGAAGGCAGAGCTTTTGCCGAGAGGAAAGAAATCTAAGGCGTGGGATTTTTCGCTACACCCTGTGGGAAGAAAACTTTTGCGTAAGTTTTTCCGCCAACGCCGTTGGGAAGAAATCCAACGCCTTGGATTTTCCGCCAACGGCGTTGGGAAGAAATTCTACGCGAAAGTTGTTCTGCCAACGCCGTTGGGAAGAAATCCAACGCCTTGGATTTATACTACGAGCAGGATAGTTTTGTGCATTGCGTCATTATTTCGGTTAAACTTCGGAAAGAGTTTCAAATGAGTAACCCCGAACAGGCATAGCGCAGTTCGGGGTTTGATTAGTGCAGCACAATCTCATTAATCATTAATCAATAATTAATGTCTGCCTATACAGATATATTCCAGTCCATTTTCTATCAATTCGCCTTTATCGTAAATATTTCTGCCGTCGATGATAAGAGGGAATCTCATAGTTTTTTTGATTACCGGCCAGCTTGGAATTCTGAACTCAGTCCATTCGGTAACCATCATCAAGGCGTCGGCGTCGATAGCCGCTTCGTATTTATCCTTGCAGTAAATTACCGGATATTCTGTTACATGTTTTGCTTCCTCCATAGCTACAGGGTCATATACCCTCACCGTTACACCGGCTTTAATCAGCTGTTCGATAAGTACCAGAGCGGGAGCTTCGCGCATGTCATCGGTTTCCGGCTTGAACGACAGTCCCCATATAGCTACCGTTTTATCGTTTAAATTGCCATTATAGTATTGAGACAGTTTCCTGAACAGGATACTTTTCTGCTGTTCGTTCACAGCTTCGACAGCTTCTATGACCTGCATGGCATATCCGTGTTCTTTAGCGATGCTTATCAGGGCTTTTACATCTTTCGGGAAACATGATCCTCCGTATCCGCATCCTGCATACAGGAATTTGGAACCGATACGACTGTCCGAGCCCATGCCTTTGCGTACCATATTTACGTCGGCTCCCATAATGTCGCACAAATTGGCAATGTCATTCATAAAGCTGATGCGTGTGGCAAGCATGGCATTGGCAGCGTATTTGGTCATTTCCGCCGAAGGTACATCCATGAATATTACGGGAAAATTGTTTAGCAGAAACGGACGGTACAGACGTCGCAGGATATTTTCCGCTTTTTCCGATTCTACTCCAAGCACGACTCTTTCGGGGTACATGAAATCTCTTATGGCGGCGCCTTCTTTAAGAAATTCGGGATTCGACGCTATGTCAAACTTCACATCGAGGCCTCTTTTATCTAATTCTTCCTGAACGGCTCCGGCAACTTTTTTCGCTGTTCCCACCGGTACGGTACTTTTTGTGACAATCAAAACATAGTGATTCATGTTTGTTCCGATTGTACGGGCTACATCCAGCACATATTTCAGGTCGGCGCTGCCGTCTTCGCCCGGAGGCGTACCTACGGCGATGAAGACTACTTCAACATCATCCAGACAGGATGTTAAACATGTGTGGAAATGTAAACGATCAACCTGTTGGTTTTTCAATACCATTTCTTCCAGTCCCGGTTCGTAAATAGGAACGATTCCGCTGTTCAGACGGTCGATTTTTTCTTTATTTACATCAATACAGGTTACATCGAGACCGACTTCGGCAAAACATGTTCCCGTTACCAGACCGACATAACCTGTTCCTACAATAGCTATTTTCATAATTTCTTGATAATATATATTCAAAATGAAAGGCGTTAAAAAACGCCTTTCAATCTATTCGCTTTTATAATATGCACTGTTATCCGACGAGATTATAAGGTAGTATGAGCTGTTTTTCTCGTCGCTCAATTCCGGCTTGTTCTTTACACTTATCACATCAACATACTCGTTGCTGATTTTTGAAACGAGCAGGGGATAGCAGGAAAATGGAGCGTCGAATGTTTTTAAGGACACTTTCTTGCCTGAGGCATCGACAGTATAGGCAAACAGATTCAACTTGTTGTCGCCTGTTTCAAACATTGTGCCGGCATCATCTTTGATTTCGCTGTAAGCGCCATAGGCATAGAACTGATTGTTTGTTCGTATCACGTTGGACAAATATCCGGTGAACTGCAAAGAGTGATGCCATACGTTTGTCAATCCGTAGTCCAGCAGATACAGGCGCAGCATGTCGTCGGAAACGTCATACGGCGAGTACGAGTTGCCTTTGAACGCGATAAGGAATGTTTCGCTTATATCGTCGTAAATCAGTTTACGGGGAACGGCTATTGACGGAAGTTCGACATTCTTTTTTACATTACCGTTTACATCAAGGAAATAGAAATAATTACTGATTTCCTTATTGTTTTCTACCGAAACGACAACGGCCAGATTGCTGTCGGAATGGTCGATTAAAACACCGTGATTTTTCCCTTCTTTCATGTCGAAAGTCTTGAGCCATTCAATATGTTCGGAATCGGACATCAGCGCCACGAAAGCCCGTACTTCGGAGTTGTTGACATACGATCCGGTTACAAACACTTTTTTGTCCGAAGTCACTGATTTTGCATGTATAAAATACCCTGTGTCACCTGTTTTTGTATCAGCCGATATGACGGATGTGTACAAGCCGGCGTCTTCATGCTGTATTATGCCTATGCTGACCGGTTTCAGGACGTTATTTTTATATGTATCCAGCGAAGACTGCAGGATCAAGCTGTTTGCAGCCGATTCGTTTTTCAGGTACGATTGAAATCCGGCAAAGCCTTTGAAGTTCTTTTCAAAAAAGGCGCTGTATTTCTTCACGGCTTCGGCAACGGCTTTGCTTGACGTTAAACTCAATGCGGAATCGGCTACCCGTTTTTTTGCAATCAAGTCATAATAGTAAGCATTTGATTTTGCATAGTTATTGGGAGAATTGAGTTTTGTATCGATCACATTGTCCGCATTGTGGTACAGGAATTTTATTTTTTCTTCCTGGTATATCAATAGCGGAGCAACTGCCGAGTTGAAGTCATACTTGTATATTTTGTTCACCACAAGCGGGCTAATTGTATAGTTAGGCGAAATATCCTTTTTATCCGAGCGTAACAGCCTGTCGATATAGCCGGTATTTTCCTTATACACGTCCTCTGCTTTCTGATACAGAAAAGCCACGTCGGCATTCAGTACTGCATTGAATGAATCTACCCACGAATTAAAATTCCAGAGAGTTACATTTTTTGCGATGAAATTTGAAGATGTCAGACCGTGCAGGCGATATACCGGCACAGGCAACAGCGAATAATTTATCTTGTAGTCTCCCATGGAATATTCTTCCAGCGAATGTTTCAGTTTGTCGAGGTAATAGAGAGTGGAATCGAAATTATTCTGCAAGTCATTCAGATTTTTTTTCAGTTCACTGTCTGCCAGGAAATACAGATCATTCAGGCGGCTGTTCTGCTCATTAATTTTGCCAAACGTTTCTATGCAGGCGTTGTATTTATAGATGCCGCTTGTTAAATATTCCTGATTTTGGTCGAAATATTTTTTGTATTCCAGCACATCCGCAGTTCGGGCAGCAATATCTTTTTTGATATTTTCCAAAGTTCGCGGTTCCGGAGTTGCCTGATAGTAAGCTCCGTTTTTCTTTGCTTCCTTGGCGTCTATATAATAGTTGGCAAGAGACAGGTATGTCTTTGCATTTGATATGCACTGTGCTACATTTTCCGACTGCAAAAACGGGTCGTATTCCCTCATCATTTTTTGAGAAATCAAACCCAGCTGATAGTAGCCGTTTGCATTGGCATAGTCTTTGGAAGTCGTTGCAGCCTGATAGTTAAACAGGGTCTGGAACGCTTCATAATCTTTCATGTTCTTAATTGCTTCGTAAATGACTTTATAGTCCTGTTGTCCGTAAGCGTTTAAAATAATCAATTGTAAGAAAGAACAAATCAACAATTTCCGTATCATAAATTATGTTTTTAATTTGTTGTGTTTTCAATAATTTTAATTTCTACACGACGATTTCTGGCTCTGTTTTCGTCAGAATCGTTCGGTACTATTGGGAGCTGTTTGCCGTATCCTTTAGGCAACATGCGATTCTTTTTTATATTGTTATCGACTAAAAATTTAACAACCGATTCTGCCCGTTTGTCCGACAGTCGGGCGTTGTATTCGGCCGAGCCGACATCATCGGTATGGGCAGCTATTTCGATCTTCAGATTTGGATTTCGTTCCATGAAATTCAGCAGCCTGTTTAATTCCGCATACGATTCCGTATTTATTTCCGCAGAATTTGTTTCAAATGTGATATTGTTGAAAATCATTTTAATTTCTGTGGTCAATAAATCCAGCACAACATCTCTGGTTTCCCTGCCGGTTGTTTTAACATCGAGAGTGGTATTGAAATAGGTGTATCCCTGTTTGGTAACGTCCACTTCGTATGTATTGTTGGTACGCAGCGAAAGTACAGGATTGCCGTTTTCATTGGAACTCAGCAGTGACGATGTATTTTCATCGCGGTTGAGGTTTTTGATTTCAACATTCACCGGTGCGATGTTTTTGCCTTCGCTGTTCTTAACATTAAGCGTCAGTAATTTTCGCGATGCCTTAAGCTCCATGCTTTTTTCAAAGTTGCTATACACCACGTCGGTTCTCAAATCGAAAGATGTTTCATAAGGCTCGAAGCTTTCGCTTTCTATCTTGATTTTATAGTTGCTGCCGATATTCAGGCGACAATTGTACTTGCCTTTCGATACATTTACTATATTTTGCTGTGCGAGGGGGCTTTTTGTAAGCGAATCGGAAATGATAACTGCAGGCGACAAGGGGTAAAACAGTTCGTTGTCGTATATATTCAGTTCCAGGTTTACATTGTCGTAAAGTGTGGCGTCGAACTTTTCTTCCGTTTTGTCTCCAACAAATCCCAGTTCCTTATAATAAAATGTATGGGAATAGTTTTTTTTCGAGAAATCGATTTTGTAGAAAGTTCCCTGAGTCAGGATAACGGAATATTTGCCTTCGTCGTTTGTCTGAAATTCTCCGCGGGTAACCGAAGTGATAGCATCCTGTACAACGACATCGGCTTCGACCGGCTGTTTCGAGTACAGGTCTGTAACTGTTCCTGTCAGGACGAAAGTTTTTGAAGGCGACTGGTCAGAGGGCAAGTTAGTGTTATATATTTTGCCGGGCTGCTTTTTGGATTTTTTTGTAGTAAAAATAAAATAGTCGCCTCTGCTGTTTGCCATGGGCGACAGATCATCGTATCCGGTGTTTACTCCTTCAACATAAACGGGGTAGTACCAGTTATTTTCGTCAATTCTTCGGGCGTAGTATATATTATAGTCCTCGTCCGATATTTTTTTCCCTGCCTTGTTGACGTCCGGGCGTTTCGAGGCGAAAAACAGCGAATTGTTGTCGGCGCAGATAAAAGGCGTTTCCTGTGTGCCTGTGTTAAATTCATTGGGAAGATATTTAGGTCCGACCCATTTATTTTCCTTGTTTTTCTCGAACAGCAACAATTCTTTAATTACTTCCGTCCCTTTTTTATTGTCCGACACTGGCTTGGCTTTTAGCACGAAAAGCATCTTATTGTTCGACGAAATTGTCGGCGAAAACAGATCGGCTCCTGTCGAAACGGGACTTCCGAAACGCTGAGGTTCGCCCCAGCCTTCCTTTGTCTTTTTTGAGAAAAATATGTCAAAATAACCTGTTGCTATTTTGGCATGGAAAAACAGCATTGTCCCGTCATGATTGAACGAGAACCCTCCAACTTCGTTTTTTGTCTGGCTGATCAACTTGTTGATATACTCAAATGGGACTGGCGAAGTCCATTGCTTATTTTGCAGATGCGATTCGTAGGCTGTTATCGAGCCTTCATCTGCTGCCAGAAAAACGAGATACTTGCCGTCAGGCGTTAGTGCGGGATATTTCATTGGTTTTTGAAAAACAGGAAATATATCCACTCCACTAAACTCCTGAGCATGGCCAAATATCAAAATACTTTGAATAAAAATAAAACTTAAAGCAGTTTTTAATAAAATTTTCATCATACTTGAAATATTTTTTAACAAAAGTGAACATTTTTTTTTCGCAAATGTAGATGTTTTTTCAACATAAACTACATTTCATATAAAATAATTTTTCTTTATGCAATGCCTATGCACTGTTAAGAAATCTAAAAATCTGTTAAAGCAATATTTACAAAGGGGAACAGTTATAATTTATGTAAACTGTTATTTCATCAGGTTCCTGTATTTTTGTGCAATAAAATCGATCCATGCCGGATGGTCGTTAAGACTTTTCACCAGTTGCAGCTCTTTGCCTCCGCTGTCGAGAAAGAACTTTTTCAGTTCTACATTCAGTTCGATTTCTGTTTCCAGACAATCGGAGACAAAGGATGGAGCAACTACAAGTATTCGTGTTTTCCCGTTTTTTATCATCTCTGCAATGACCGACTTTGTGGCAGGCCCCAGCCATTTTTCGCTCATTTGAGACTGAAAGCCGGTTGTTGCTGTTTTTATTCCCAGTTCGTTGCAGATAAGCCTTGTGGTTTCGATACATTCTTCGGGATAACTGCTGTCCCATTTTGCGACATGAGCCAGCGGCAAGCTGTGGTAGGAAAATATGATTTCGTCAAAATTTTGATAATCGTATTCTTTTATTCTTTCGACAAAGGCGCTGATAAAACCTTTTTCGTTAAAAAACGAGTTGATGCTGACGATCTCCGGAATAACCCGAAATTTACTGAGACCTTTTATTGTTCTTTCCAGGGGAACGCCGCTCGCCGATGAGGAATAGTGAGGATACATGGGCATTACCATTATTCTCGATATTTTCTTTTTCTCAATAGCTTGCAGACAGTCTTCTATCAAGGGGCGGCCAAAGCACATTCCGATATAAACATCTGTGTTCAATTCGTTACGGAGTCTGTTTTTAAGGGTATCACAGTAGAAGGGAAGCGGAAAAACTCCCTGATATATGTCGGCAAGCAGTTTGTAGCGTTTTGATGACAGGTATGAACAGAATGAAAAAATGTGTCGGCTCACTATCAGAAACCGAAAAAATGCCGGTACGGATATAATTCTCCCGTCATTTAAAAACCGGAACAGATATTTCATCACGTCCCAAATGCGATAACTGTCCGGACTGCCGGTGTATATCAAAAGTATTGCTGTTCTCGCTTCCTTAACCATTAATCATTAACCATTAATCATTAATCCTTAATCATTAATTCATATAACCGCTTCATTCCCGACGAAGCTTTTTCTCTGATAAATATGACTGTCCTGTTGCCGGGATAATTCACAGCGTTGGGGTCGATAAGATATACAGGTATATCTCGCCGGGCATATTCGATAAGTCCCGCAGCGGGATAGACATTCAGCGACGTGCCTGTTATTATCAGGATGTCGGCATTACGTACTTTTTCGATGGCCGGCTCGATCATTGGCACGGCTTCTCCAAACCAGACGATATGAGGTCTTAACGTGCTGCCGTCTTCCGCTTTTTCGCCTTTGCGTATAGCCCTGTATCCTATTTCGCATATCAGCGAGGGATTTTCGGAGCTTCTTGCCTTGGTCAGCTCTCCGTGCAGATGGATTATCGACGAGCTTCCGCCGCGTTCGTGCAGATTATCGACGTTTTGAGTTATGATATCAACGTTGAACCGGCTTTCCAGTTGGGCAAGAATTTTATGAGCATCGTTGGGTTCGACATCTGCAAGCTCCCGCCTTCTTTTGTTATAAAATTCCTGTACCAGATCAGGGTTTTTATACCATCCTTCGATACTTGCAACGGTCATTACGTCATACTCTTCCCACAGGCCGTCCGAATCGCGGAATGTCTTCAAGCCGCTTTCGGCGCTTATCCCTGCGCCTGTGAGGGCAACGATATTTTTTCTGTTCATTTCCGGTTATTTTCTGGCTTTTATATTTTCGGCAGCTTCCATGGAGCGCGATATTCTTTCACCAGATATTTATTGGCCGCCTTATCGTCGAATTTTTTTCCGTCCCACGCAAGTTTTTTGCCTGTTCGATAGGCTATGTTTCCCAGGTGGGAGAATTTTGCAATGTGAGCGCCTGTTTCTATGCTTGCATTACAGTTGCGGTTACGGCTCTTGATGCAGTCGATATGATTCTTGACATGCAGGTTCAGTCCGCCGCCGCCGTAGGATTTGGTCAGAGGCACGGCTTCCATGCGTTCTGTGCGGTTCACTTTTTCGGGAATAACTTCCCAGCCGTTGCGATCAACTACCAATGTTCCGTTTTCGCCCACAAAGCCAAGTCCGTGAGTACGGCCGTAGGCTCCGTCGTCGATACCTATTGCATGATCCCACGACACGGTAAAGTCCTTGAAAGTGTATATGGTTTGCAGTATGTCGGGCGTTTCGCAGGCGTCGTCGGGATAGCCGAATTTGCCGCCCGCGGCCATGATCGATTCCGGAGCGGTGACGTTCATTCCATACAGTGCATAATCCAGGAGATGCACGCCCCAGTCGGTCATCAAGCCACCGGCATAGTCCCAGAACCAGCGGAAAGTGAAGTGGAAGCGGTTGATGTTGAACGGACGTTTTGGCGCCGGACCCAGCCACATGTCGTAATCCACACCTTCGGGAACCGACTCGTCGGGTTTTACGGGAATGGAAGGACACCAGCCCTGATATGAAAAGACGCGAACGGTACGGATTTTTCCCAGTTTGCCGCTGCGCACAAAAGCCACTGCGTCCTGCCAGTGAGGATCGCTGCGCTGCCACTGCCCGACCTGAACTACGCGATTGTATTTTTCGGCGGCGCGTACCATGATGTTACATTCCTCGATGCTGTTGCCCAGCGGTTTTTCACAGTAAACGTCCTTGCCCGATTCACATGCTGCTACCAGCTGGAGACAGTGCCAGTGGTCGGGAGTACCGATGATTACCACATCAATATCCTTCCGGTCAATCAAACTGCGCCAGTCTTTATACAGGTGTTCAACTTTTTTGCCTGTAATCTTTTCCGTATCAGCGGCACGCTTGTTCAATACTTTGTCGTCGATATCGGCAAGGGCGACACAGTCTATTTCCGGATTGTTGAGAAATGCTCTCAGGTTGGAGAATCCCTGTCCTTTACAGCCAATCAGACCTAACCTGATTTTGTCGTTTGCGCCTGTGTGAACATTGCTGCCGGTTCCGCTAAATGCACCTGCCTTGGCAAGGTACGGCGATAGAGAAAGTCCTGCGCCAATCATGCCGACTTTCTGAATAAAATTCCTTCGTGTTGTCATATTTTCAAATATTATTATTTTATATAATCACTCATGTTATGCAGTTTCACAATATAGTTAGGGCGAACACACATACAGGGCGAACACGCAGGTTCGCCCCTACGTTATTATCACCATAATTGCCTTGTCCGTTCAATGTAGGGGCGAACCTGCGTGTTCGCCCTATAGGTTGTGTTCGCCCTATATGTTGTGTTCGCCCTATATGTTGTGTTCGCCCTATATGTTGTGTTCGCCCTATCTTCACTGTTACAGCTAAACTCCGTAAGGAGTTGAAAGTGGATAACCCCGTGCAAGCGGAGCGCAGCTCGGGGTACATCGCACGCCTCCTTTCCACAACTCCGCAAGGAGTTGAACTGCCACGCAGTTCCGATAGAGCTTCGACGTTTATACCCCGAACTGCGCTACGCTTGTTCGGGGTTATCCATTTTGAACTCCTTACGGAGTTTAACCGCAACCCACAAAACTGCCCCGTACGCAGTATATTTTGAAATTTTGGAAATGTGAAAACAGCTGTTTTTGCCCTTTCGGCAGTTGCCGGATTCGTGAAGCATACCGTTTTGTCAAAACCGGTTTTGGCTATCCGCCGTATAAAACCGGAAAACCTGTCGGTCACGTATCTGAAAACTGTTGTATTTTGTTTGTTTTGCATCGCGCGATTAAGAATTACTGTCATAATCATATATATTAGCCTACACTGTTTTCCAGACTGATTTCAAGTAACTTTTGCGCTTCGACCGCAAATTCCATTGGCAGCTTGTTGAGAACGTCCTTTGCATAGCCATTGACAATCAGGGCAACGGCTGCTTCGGTGGACAGTCCCCGCTGATTGCAGTAAAAAAGCTGGTCGTCGATAATCTTTGAAGTTGTGGCCTCGTGTTCG
>JAISDK010000083.1 GCA_031264875.1 Prevotellaceae bacterium | reverse complement strand
CGGATAGCGATTTCCTTACGTCGCTGCCGAATGTCGAACAGCGATACGCCGAGCAGTCCCAGCACGCTTATCAGTATCGCCATTCCCGTAAAGGCGGTACAGATGACGGCTATCTTTTTATCATCGCTGTAAAGTTTTGCCATCTCGTCCTCGATAAACGAGTATGTAAACTCCCCGCCGATAAGTTCGTCGTGCAGGTTTTTCATAAACTCGATGACTTCCTGCCTTCGTTCGGGAGCGAAGGAGGCTAATACCGGTTCGCCGTCATGTTCATTCGAGAAATAAAAGGCTGTCGGACTTGTCTGTTTGGACAGATGCTCGGTATAACAATCTGTCACCACTCCGACAATGCTGTATGTCGGAATGATATGCCTGTCTTTCCAGCTGGGAAAAAAGAATCGCCTGGAAGGTATCAGCTTGTCTTCGCGCCAGTCTGTGATACCGAACTGTTTCAGCGTACTCTCGCTGACAATGAGATTGTACGTGTATATGTTATCCATTTCGCTGTCCCACGACCTGCCTTCGAGCAGGCTGAAGTCAAACAGTTTGAACCAGTCTTTATCCACCCCCATAACGATGACGTCTTGCAGTTCTCCTCCTCCGGATACCTTAAACTGTTCTCTTCTATTAATGTCTGTCGGAAACCTGCCGAAACTCCAGTTTTCAATCAGCGGGGATGCCTGTAATTTCTGTTTCAGTTCGTCTAAAACCGCTTTTCTCTTTATTTCCATTCTTATATCTTCTTCTTCATCCAACATTCTGTCATAAATAGTGTACATATTTTTCACAAAAGTAACGCTGATGACGTCATGCGTACGGAATCCGAGGTCTCTGTCGAGCATAAAATTCAGCTGCTTCACGAAAAAGAGCGAGACGGTAATCAGTCCAACCGTCAGGCAGTACTGGAAACAGAGGAAAAACTTCCGCGTAAACAGCGATTTGTTTCCCGCATTGACCGACTGTAGCGAACGTACCGGCGAAAAATAACGGTAGCGAAGGAAGGGAACAGCACTCACAATCACCGGAAGCATCAGGGCAAGCGTCAGACTGAGCCGCAGGTCGAACTGCAGGTTGGGATACTGCATCACGCCAAGTGACTTTTCCATAAAAGGACCAAACTCGCCGGCAAGCAGGAAGGCAATGACGAGCGAAGCAACAATCAGCATCAGATTTTCGAGCAGCAGCTGTATGAATACCCTGTATCCTTCGGCGCCGAACACCTTTTTCATGCCGAGTTCCCTGTTACGCCTTGTCATCACCACGGAATTGATGTTTACATAGTTTACCAGTCCCGTCAGCAGAAGCAGAATCCCTATGCCCGACAGAATGAAAATATATGTGCGATTGCCGTGTGCAAAGCCGCTTATATGCTTTGCGAAATATACATCCTTGTAGGGAAAAAGCTGAAACCGGACGCCATATCCCTGTCCTGTCATTTCCGTAAATTCGCTGTGCCGCCGGTTGACCTCCCGGTAATTAACTTCCGGATACAGCTGAACCAAACTGTTCGCCGCATACGACCAGTGTTTGGCAAGCTGCGAGGATACAAGCATGTCGAACGACAGAATGCTTTTGTATGCCGGCGTGCGGATGATTCCGGCGACGGTCAGCGTACTGTATATGGCAGGATAGTCGAAAGTTTTTCCCAGCGGATCTTCGCTGCCGAAAACTTTTGCCGCAAATTCTTCCGTGATAATGACGTCTTCCGGACGGCGAATGTTGTTTACTCCGGCTATCACGCGATAGTCGAGGATTTGCAGAAAAACAGTATCAATCACCAGCAGGCTTGTGCTGTATGTGTGATCTTCGGCCACAATGTCTTCACCGGAATAGCGTATGAATGAAGCATGTTTTTCCACTCCGGGATTTGCAGCGATGCCGTCAAAGCTGTTTTCACTGTTGGGATTGAAAATACTGGAAAACCTTATTGCTCCCGGATCGTTGGAGTACTCGGCTGTCGCCATGTAAATCCGGTCAAGTTTACTGTTGAAGCCGTCCACCGTCAGTTCGCTGTGAACGTAACGGGCAATGATTATTGCACAGGCAAGGCTTATCGCCATGCCCAAAAGGTTGATGACAGAGTACATGCGGTAATGTAGCAGTGTCCGTAAAGCAAGTTTTAAGTGTATCATTTTAATTATTTTTGGGGACAAAGATAGAGGATGTTTTAAATTTTGATTCTTAATTCCTTCGCCTCGCTCGGCGTAGTCTCCCGACCAATGTCGTCAATTAAAGCCATGGCATAAGCTGCATAGTTTTTCACGGCGATTAGCAAGGCCTCTGTCAAAAAAACTCTGCCATTTTGTCAGCACTTTTGGTTTGGCACATACTTTGATTGCCCTTCCGGCAAAATATAATTAAAAAATATTGAATATATATGAAAGGTAAAATTGGTGTTACGACGGAAAACATTTTTCCGATAATTAAAAAGTTTTTGTACTCCGACCACGAGATATTTCTCAGGGAGATAGTGTCGAATGCAATCGATGCGACGAAAAAACTCAAGGCGATTTCGTCAATGGGTGAATTTAAGGGCGACACGGGAGAGCTGTCAGTAAAAATTTCTTTGAACGCAAAGAAAAAGACTTTGACCGTGTCCGACAACGGCGTCGGTATGACAGAGGAAGAAATCGAAAAGTATATCAATCAGATAGCCTTTTCGGGCGCCGAAGAGTTTCTGAAAAAATACAGCGATAAAACTAACATTATCGGGCATTTCGGCTTGGGATTCTATTCCTCATTCATGGTATCGGACGAAGTGGAAATAATCACAAAATCCTACAGGGACAATGTCCCCGCCGTTCACTGGACATGCGACGGCTCGCCCGAATATTCAACGGAAGAAGCCGACAGAACCGAACGCGGTACGGACATAATACTTCACATATCAGACGATAATGAAGAGTTCCTGTCGGAAGACAGGATAAAAGGCCTGCTGGAAAAATACTGTAAATTCCTGCCCGTGCCGATCATCTTCGGAAAAGAACAGGAATGGAAGGACGGAAAATATGTCGATACGGAAAAAGACTTAGTTATCAACGAAACAAACCCTCTGTGGAACCGCACTCCGTCCGAACTGAATGATGAGGACTACATGAAATTCTACAGAAACCTGTATCCGGTAAGCGACGACCCGCTGTTCTACATACATCTGAATGTCGATTACCCGTTTAACCTCACCGGAATCCTGTATTTTCCCAAAATAAAAAGCAATATCGATTTCCAGAAAAACAAAATCCAGCTGTATTCCAACCAGGTATTCGTTACGGATTCGGTAGAAGGCATCGTCCCCGATTTCCTTACACTGCTGCATGGCGTGCTGGATTCGCCCGATATTCCGCTCAACGTCTCGCGCAGCTATCTTCAAAGCGACGCCAATGTGAAGAAAATATCGGGTCATATCACGAAAAAAGTTTCCGACCGTCTTCAGGACATATTCAAAAACGACAGACCCAAATTTGAAAACAAATGGGATGATCTGAAACTGTTTATAGAGTATGGAATGGTAACGGACGAAAAATTCTACGAAAGAGCCGAAAAGTTCTATCTTTTCAAAAATACCGACGGCAAGTACTTTACTCTCGGCGAATATAAAAAGCTAATCGAGCCGGAACAGAAAGACCGGAACAAGAGTCTTGTTTACCTGTATGCTTCCGACATCAAAGCGCAGTACAGCTTCATCAATGCCGCAAAAGCTAAAGGTTACGACGTCCTTTTGCTCGATGGGCAGCTCGACGCTCACTTTATCAACAAGCTGGAAGAATCGTGGAAAGATTCGCGCTTCGTCCGCGTAGATTCCGATGTTGTCGAAAAACTGATAGAAAAAGATATTGTCAGAGAATCAAAGCTGACAGACAGTCAGACCGACCTGCTTCGTCCGGTTTTCGAGGCCGGCAGTCCCGACGGCGCAGAAAAATATTTCGTAACTTTCGAACCCTTAAACGAAAACGACGCTCCGATAACAATCACTCAAAACGAATTTATGCGGCGTATGAAAGACATGTCGGCTACCAGCGGCGGTGGCGGCTATTCGTTCTACGGGCAGATGGGCGACATGCTGAATGCGGTGATCAACACAAATCATCCCTTAGTGCTGGAAATAAACGACAATCTCGAAAAAGACATTAAGGATACGCTAAAACCCGTCGAAGAAAACATATCTGCGATTCAGGCTTCTCTCGATGAACTGAACTCTCGGAAACAGGATAAAAAGGAAGACGAAATTCCTCAAGCGCTGAAAGATGAATTGAGCGAGACCCAGACGTCGCTGGACGGCGCAAAAAAGCAAAAGGAAAATATCCTTACCGAATACGGCAAACAAAATAAGCTTGCCCAACAGCTGTTTGACCTGGCTCTGCTGGCAAATAACAGGCTGACAGGCGAAAAACTCGATGCTTTTGTGAAGCGCAGTATCGAATTGCTGAAATAACGATTAATATTTAACGATTAACGGCTAATGTTGGATGATTAATGTTGAAATGATCAATGCCGGATGGCTGAGTCACTATACATTAATCATTAAACATTAACCGTTTATTTTTGCTTCTATTTCGCTGGCTTACATTTTTTTTCATAGCCGGCAAATCCTACCGGACGGTAGCCTGTACACAAGAAGATATTGCAAAATAGATTTTTTTTGTACTTTTGCCCGCCGATTTAGTGTTATATGTTATGAGCGAGGTGCTAAATTACATAAAATTGCCGTTGCGCAATTTGGAAAAAGGTAAACATACTTTTCATTTCAGTGTGAATACAGGGCTTTTTTCCGGTTTCCAGAATCCCGAAATAATCGAAGGTTCGGCGGAAATACTTCTGGAAGCAGGGAAGTTCAGTCATTTCATGAATGTAATTTTAAACTTTTCGGGAACATTAACCGTTTCCTGCGACCGCTGTCTGGACGATCTTGACATTCCGGTTAAAGGCAAAAATCTGCTGTCGGTGGGCTTTGGAGAAGCGCCCGATGAACCGGAGAACGAAAGCCCGGACGAAGATGTAATGTATGTAAATGAGGAAGACGAGGAATTAGACCTTACGGCTTATGTTTACGAAAGCATCTGCCTGTCGCTGCCCATACAGAGAATGCACGGCGACGGCGAAAACGGGAAAAGTCTCTGCAATCCGGAGATGCTCAAATACATTTCCAATATGCAGCAGGCGGAAAAGGAATCCCCGTTCAGCATATTGAAAGGTATAAATGAGATAAATAAATAGAATTAATGATTTTTTAACATTTAAAATATATAAATAATGGCAAATCCTAAGCACAGAACGTCGAAACAAAGAAAACACAAGCGCAGAACCCACTATAAGGCAGAAATACCGACAATTGCATCATGTTCAAATTGCGGATCGGCAGTTCTTTACCACAGAGTATGCCCCGAATGTGGATACTATCGCGGGCGGTTGATTATCGACAATATCTCTAAAAAATAGTATTTTTTTTTTATAACACAGACAGAAGATGAAAATCGGGCTTGATGTAATGGGAGGAGATTTTGCTCCAAGAAATGAAGTACTTGGAGCAATTGAAGCTCTTCAGGAACTGCAAAGCGGTTCGGAAATAATTCTTTTCGGAGACGAAACGCAAATTAAAGACGTTTGTCGCGAAAAGGGCTTTAATGCCGCTGAATTTAACATAGTTCATACTACAGAAGTAATTGACATGCACGACCATCCGGCAAAAGTATTTTCTCAAAAACCGGATTCAAGTATGGCCACCGGATTCAAGTATCTGTCTTCGGGCTTGATCGACGGCTTTGCCAGTCCCGGCAATACCGGAGCAATGATGGCAGGCGTAATGTACACCGTTAGAACCATGGAAGGAATTTTACGTCCGTGCATTTCCTGTTTTTTTCCAATTATAGACGGACGCTGGGGACTGCTCCTGGATGTGGGACTGAACGCCGACTGCAAGCCTGAAAACCTTTACCAGTATGCCATACTCGGCTCGCTGTATGCAAAGGGAGCTTTGGGTGAAAAAAATCCCAGAGTGGCGCTGCTAAATATCGGCGAGGAAGAAACAAAAGGAAACATCGTTGCCAAAGCCGCTTACGAGCTGATGAAAGGTACGGAGGATTTTAATTTCGCAGGCAATATAGAAGGCAACGAACTGATGACGGGCGAAAAAGCCGACGTCGTTGTCTGTGACGGATTTGTTGGAAACGTGATACTGAAAATGGCGGAAAGCTTCTACCGTATGGCCACATATCAGGGAATAGAAACGGATTTTTTCAGTAAGCTGAACTACGAATTTCATGGCGGAACGCCTGTACTCGGAGTGAACGCCCCGGTAATAATAGGTCATGGCAGTTCGTCGCCAAAAGCTATTAAGAACATGATTCTTAATACCGAAAAAACTGTCAAGGCGAAAATGTTCGACAGAGTGAAGGATGTTTTCAAAAATTCAAGTTTCAACAAAAATAATTCACTATAGTTTAAGACAAGGAACAGCATGAGTAATACCCGAATAAGAGCAGCTATAACAGGTATTGGCGGATATCTTCCCGAATATATTCTAACCAACGAAGAGCTTACGCGGATGATTGACACGAGCGACGAATGGATAATGACCAGAGTGGGCATACGTGAAAGGCATATCCTTAAGGAAGAAGGCAAAGCGACGTCGGATATGGCTGTCGAAGCGGTAAAGGACTTATTCGAAAAAACGGGTACAAAACCGGAAGATGTTGATTTACTGGTATGGTGTGGAGTTTCGCACGATATGGCGTTTCCCGCAACTGCAAATATAATATCCGATAAGCTGGGCATTAAAAATGCATTCAGTTTCGATATAAATGCAGGATGCTCGAGTTTTGTGTATTCTCTGGTAACAATGGCATCGTTTATAGAAACGGGCAGATGCCGGAAAATAGTTCTTATAGGCGCCGAAAAACTCACCATGTATGTCGATTACACCGACCGTTCGACCTGTCCGCTGTTTGGCGACGGGGCTGCTGCGGTGCTTATCGAGCCTACAGCCGAAGATTTTGGTTTTGTTGATTCCATTACAAGATCCGACGGTTCAGGATGGAAACATCTGTATCTTCCAGCGGGAGGCTCGCAGCTTCCTGCAAGTATGGAAACAGTTTTGCGCCGTCAGCACTATGTTGTACAGGATGGACAGGCAGTATTCAAAGCCGCAGTTTCCAAAATGGCCGATACAACAATGGAACTGATGGAAAGAAACAATCTCACTTCCGACAGCATCGCATGGCTGGTGCCCCATCAGGCAAATATGCGCATAATAGGCGCTACCGGAAACCGGATGGGATTGCCAAAAGAAAAGGTGATGATAAATATCGACAAATTCGGAAATACCTCCTCGGCAACCGTGCCGCTGTGTTTGTGGGATTATGAATCGAAACTGAAAAAAGGAGATAATCTGGTCATTGCCGCGTTTGGAGCGGGATTTACCTGGGGAGTCATATATCTGAAATGGGCTTACGACGGTGTCAGAGACCTTTCAAAAGGCCTTACAGGAGGATTATAGATTAAAATATTGTAAAGGAGGCCCCATAGTTCAAGGGATAGAATAGAAGTTTCCTAAACTTTAGATGCAGGTTCGAGTCCTGCTGGGGCTACAAAAAACTCTTGTATCGCAAGAGTTGTATAATTGCAGTGAAATATATAGAACGAATTTGTTGAAGGCAATAATCGGGTTCAAATCCCGAATCGTTCACGTGTCTGCACCTCGCTTACAGGCTGTGCGACAACAGTCTTTATTTTTTCCAGGCCGTGTTCAACAGTCCCGATTTATCCATATAACCTGAGTTCGGGATAAGAATAGCCCGATAGGGCTTATATATCAATAGAAAAGATTTTCCACCCGTTAATGAACACCAGCGGTGTTCAACCCACTTACGGGGTTGCGATGGGAGGGGAAGACTTTTTTCTGTTGATATGGATGCCCTATGGGCAATAACTAACCGATTCGTAATGATTTATATCTTTTCTTATCCCGAACTCAGGTTATGGTAATGTCCCTTGTTTTCTTCGACTCTGCCGTGACTATTATACCACGCTCCGGGTAAAATAGTGAGATAAAAATGTATCGATTCTTCGCGTCTTATGACGCCGTAGGCGTCTGAGATCGATAACCCCGAACAAGCGCAGCGCAGTTCGGGGTACCGCATGTATCTTCTCCACAACTCCGCAAGGAGTTGAACTGTTTCGCAGTTCCGATAGACAGGAGGCTGTTATACCCCGAACCGCGCTTCGCTTGTTCGAGGTTATCCGGATTGGACGCCTTACGGCGTCAGTCAGTACTCAGTGTACAAAATCATCCTACACGAAGTATAACATCTCACAAAATTATCCCGCGCGTAGTATAAATCCGTTATCCAATCATTTTGCTAAAACATCCATCCTGCGCTCACCTGGAACACACGGTTGCTGTATCCCGACACTGTGACGCTGTTCATGTCCTTAAACGTTCGTACCGGTGTCAGCCCGAAGTTGTACCGGGCGTCGATCACCAGACGGTTCATCAGGATATATCTTGCTCCGGCGACAATAGCGAAA
>JAISDK010000078.1 GCA_031264875.1 Prevotellaceae bacterium | reverse complement strand
CGGATAGCGCTTAAGGAAGGATACAAAAATGCTATGTCGGCCATTATTGACGGTCAGCTGACAACCTTGATTTCGGGTGTTATTCTGCTTATTCTGGGAACAGGACCGGTTAAAGGTTTTGCGGTTACTTTAGTTGTAGGTATCATCACTTCGCTGGCTACTTCAATATTTATCTCGCGACTGATGTTTGAATGGATGCTGGATACGGGCAAATCTGTTTCGCTTGGTACTAAATTGACGCTTAATTTTCTCGAAAATACAAACATCAATTTTTTGAAACTCAGAAAAAAAGCATATATTTTCTCTGCCGTATGCATAATCGTAGGGCTTGGTTTTGTTTTCATCAAAGGAATGAGTTACGGAATTGATTTTTCGGGAGGACGTACTTATGTCGTAAAATTCGACCAGCCGGTGTCTATCAACGACGTCAGAACTTCCATAGGCGAATTTGACGCTTCTGCCGAAATTAAACAGTACGGGCCGAATAATCAGTTGAAAATAACTACCAAATATAAAATTGACGATAATTCCGAAGAAGTGGACAACGAAATTCAGAATAAATTATACGCAACCTTAAAAGGTTTCTTCGCCAGTGAGCTGACGTATCCTGAATTTGCATCCACCGAAACAAATCCGAACGGTATCATAAGTTCCGAAACGGTAGGCCCAACTATAGCGACAGATATGAAAGTTAATGCTATAATAGCAGTGATCTGTGCATTGATTGCAATATTCATTTACATAGCAATAAGATTTTCGCGTTGGCAGTTTGGCTTGGGAGGAGTTGTTGCTCTGGCTCATGATACGGCTATCACGCTGGCGCTGTTCAGTATAGGAGCAGGATTATTCCCCTGGACAATGGATGTTGACCAGTCGTTTATCGCGGCGATACTTACCATAATCGGGTATTCCATCAACGATACGGTGGTCATATTCGACCGTATCCGTGAAAACAAGGCACTGTATCCAAAACACAGCTGGTGGGATAATATAAACAGTTCGATAAATTCGACTATTGTCCGTACTATCAATACTTCCGCCACAGTGCTGGTTGTTTTGCTCGCTATATTTATCCTTGGGGGCGAAGTAATTCGCGGATTTTCATTCGCTTTAATGGTAGGCGTTACCGTCGGAGTATATTCAACAGTATTCATCGCCATACCAATAGCATACGACCTTATTGAGAGGAAAGAATCCTCGAAAGAAAACAAGGCTGGTAACCCGTCGAAAAAAGAAACTGAAAAAAAAGTGACGGATCTTAAAAAGAAATGATATTTGCCGGTTAAAATACAAATCGGGAAAGTACACTGACAGGTGCTTTCCCGATTTTTTCATGGATAGATTGATTTTTCATGTAAGATTGTAAACAATGGCATATATTTTGCAGTTAAGATTCGGCAATTTGTATTTGATATGAGGCGTTTTATTTATAGTACACTAATGTTGTTATGCCTGTCGGGATTAAATGCTCAGGACGGGGAAGGTGTCGGTGATCTGCAGCAGACAGTCGATTCTGCTGACATGAAGCGCGATTCCTTACTTATCGAGCAAATCAATCCTGAAGATATGTTCCATAAAAAGATTGCGGAGATAGATTCTTCCAGTTTCGATAAAAAAGAAGTAAAGAAACAGCTTAGAGCCATTTACTCCGATTACCGGCGATGGCGAATAGGCTTGAATGGAGGTATCGAACAGATAATCGCTCCTGAGGCGCTAAACATACCGGAAGAACTGTCGAAATATAGAAAACCACTGAAGTCAGGCGCCCGTTTCGGCGCCGACGCTATATTTTTTGTATCTCCAAACATCGGAATAGGAGTTAACTACTCAACTTATGGCGCTGACAACAAAACAGACTATATATCGTACGAAATAGACGAACGCAGGTTTGCTGGTAATCGTCAGGACGATATACGCATTCATTTCATAGGGCCGGCAATATCGATACGCTCTATCCCGAAGCATAACAAACTTTATGCCTCCTGCGATTTCACTCTTGGTTATTTTCATTATTCAAATGATTTGATTTTCAACAATACCGCATATAATTTGCAGGAAGACAATTTTGGGTTCGCCACTTCGGTAGGCGCCGATTATATGTTTATTAAAAATATGTCGATAGGCGTATCGTTGAATATTACGGCAGCGTCTATCAAAAAGGTGGAAATTCTTAGCGGAAATAATGTTGAAAACCTTTCCAGAATCAGTATAGTCATGACTTTGAGGACATATAAATGAAGCATATTCGTTTGAAACAAATAGTTTTATATGCTGTCGAACAAAACCGTGAAAAATATTACCCCTATCTTGTGCTTTGTTATATAAAAAATATTACCTTTGCGCCCGCATTTAGTGATTTCGGGGTGTGGCGCAGTTGGCTAGCGCACCTGCTTTGGGAGCAGGGGGTCCTCCGTTCGAGTCGGAGTACCCCGACAAAGTCAATGTGGAAATAGAAGGGACATTGAAAAATAAATATAAAAACAGAATAAATATAGTTACGCTGGGCTGTTCAAAAAATGTTGTCGATTCGGAATATCTTATTGCCCAGCTTTCAGGAAATAACTTTGAAGTAATCCACGATTCCAACGACGAATCAGCAAAAACAGTAATTATCAATACATGCGGATTTATCAGAGACGCAAAGGAAGAATCAGTTAATACAATTTTGAATTTTGCCCGTGCAAAAAAGGCAGGTATAATCGACCGACTATTCGTATTCGGATGTCTGGCGGAACGGTATAAAAACGAACTGCGAGACGAAATTCCCGAAGTTGATGACTTTTTCGGTGCGAAAAATCTGAAAGACATAATCAAAGCCATGGGAGGCGATTTCAGGGAAGAGCTTCTTGGCGACAGAATCGTTACTACGCCTTCGCATTATGCTTACCTGAAAATATCGGAAGGATGTAACCGAAATTGCAGTTACTGCGCTATTCCGGTTATACGGGGAAGGCATGTGTCCGAACCAATCGAAAACCTCGTGATTCAGGCGCAGAAACTGGCGCGCGGCGGAGTAAGGGAACTGCTTGTTATTGCTCAGGATTCAACATACTATGGACTGGACTTGTATAAAAAGCGGAAAATTGCGGAACTGTTAAGGAAGCTGTCGGAAGTTCAGGGCATTGAATGGATACGGTTGCATTATGCCTATCCGGCCTCTTTCCCCGACGACCTGATATGCGAGATCAGGGACAATCCCAAGATATGCAAGTATCTGGATATTCCATTCCAGCATGTCAGCGACAGGGTTCTCGGCAAGATGAGGCGCGGCATAACCAAAGCTGAAACATACAGTCTTATAGAGCGAATCCGTAAGGAAATACCCGGTATTGCATTGAGAACTACCATACTGGCAGGTCATCCGGGGGAAACGGAAAAAGCGTTCGACGAGTTGAAGCAATTTGTTGAAGATGTACGTTTTGAACGGCTGGGCGTTTTTCCATATTCGGAAGAAGAAGGCACGTACTCAGCTGCTAATTTCCGGGATACTCTAAGCAACAGCAGAAAAATGGAAAGAGCGAATGAAATCATGTCGATACAGAATAAAATATCGCGGGAGATGAATCTCGCCAAACAAAACCGGTATATGACGGTTATTATCGACGGAATTGAAAACGGCTTCATTACCGGTCGCTCGGAATACGATTCTCCCGAAATAGATCAGGATGTATTGATTTATAAAACGGGAACAGACCCTCGACCGGGAAGTTTTGTGAAAGTGAAAATTGTTGATACTGACGATTATGACCTGTATGCACGCATATCGGAATCACAATGATTAAATTTTGTTTAATTTCGCGGCTTATTTTGAAAGAAAATAATGACGGATATCATTCAAATTCAAACAATGAAGGAAAATACAAAAGGACTCGAACCGATTCCATGTAAAGTGTCTCCCGATATTTACAACTCCTTCCCGGAGGAGGTAAAAGATGCTTTAAATAAATTTGAAATATTTTTTCGTAGAAGCTTATTCACTGATTCTTCTTTACTTAATGAAGTGATGAAATATATTTTCGACAAGAGGGGCAAAAGAATAAGACCGGTCTGTGTTTTTCTTTCGGCTTTGGCCTCAGCGCCTTCGGAACCGTTTAACGATAAAACCTTTGCCGGGACGGCAGCTATCGAAATGGTTCATACTGCTTCTATTGTGCACGATGATGTTGTTGACCGTTCGGATCTGCGCAGAGGCGACAAGTCCGTCAATGCCGAATGGACGTCGCGCATTGCCGTACTTGCCGGCGATTACCTTATGGCAAAAGCTTTTATGCTGATTACGGAATATGAGATGTATGATTTCATGAGCATTATGTCGCGTCCTATTGTGGAAATGAGCGTGGGAGAGATGATTCAGATAGAAAAATCTATTGTACTGGACACTACCGAAGAGGTTTATTTTGAAATCATTCGAAAAAAAACAGCCGTGCTGATTGGCGCTTCCATGGAAGTCGGAGCCAAATCGTCGGGAGCCGTGCATCTTGCTGAAACGATGTACCGAATTGGCGAAAATATCGGAATGGCATTCCAGATTAGAGATGACATTTTCGATTACGAGAAAACTAACTTGCTCGGAAAACCTACAGGTAACGACGTGGTTGAAAACAAGATTACTCTGCCTTTGATTCATGCTCTGAAACAGGTTGATTCAGGGCGGCAAAAGAAAATTCTCAAATGTGTGAAACAGTCGTCCACTGACCGGAAATATATTTCGACGGTCAGAGATTTTGTTCTCGAAAACAACGGTCTGACTTATGCAACTTCTGTGGCGGAGAAATACGTCGAAAAGGCAGTCGGGCTGATTGCAGATCTTGACGATTCTCATGCAAAGCAGTCATTAATAAATCTTGCCGGATATGCGGTAAGGAGAAACGAATAGCCTTTTTAGCAATTAGCAATGAATAATTAACAATGAACAATTAGATTGTATTGCACTAATTGTTCATTGTTAATTATTTATTATACTTTTTTCTGTAAATTACATTGCAGGTACGCTTGTCGACAGTTGATGAATACAGATTTTCGGCATCGTATCTTATCGAAATTACCGTCGAATCTCTGGCAGACAGGTAACTGTTGTAACCGGAGAGGTTCAATGCCATGTGCGACCTTGCCGTCTGACTTTTACCTTCTTCTTTTGCGTTATGCCATAAGGACAGGAAAAGGGTATCGTTTCTGAACAGCTCGTCTTCTTCGATAAATCCGACAATGTGCTTTGTCGGGTCGGTATATTTTAAGAGAAATATGGCTGTAAGGTAATTTTGAGCAGCCCATGCGATGATACCGTTTTTAATGTTATCGTCGTCATGAAAAAACACTCCGAAACCTACTGTATCGACTGTGGACGGAAGGGCAGAATCGAGTGTTTGAACGAAATACAGGTTCTCGACTGTTATATTCATCTTTGTAGTGTTTTCCGAGACTGTGGAGGGATAGTAGTGAAATCCAACTAAAATTCGGTCTCCGGCCTTTCCCCATTGAGGATTGAAAATTCCATTTTCGGGATATAAGTCAATTCCTTGATCGGAAGAAAAATACGTAAGCCCCGTGTTTGACTTTATCACGGAGTATAATTCGGTGTAGGCAGGCGCTTCGGAATTTTTCAGACAGGAAGACATAAATGCAGAACCGAATATACAAATAACAATCATTTTAAGCGTTTTTACCATATTGCTTTTATTTTTAATAATAAATTTATACTTATTTAAATCGGGGACAAAGATACATTTTTTTGTATAAACGTTGCACGGGCTTTACGGAAGGGGGATATTCCAAAATGTCGTTTTTATCAGGCATGCAGATGACACAGATTAAATTGATGAACACAGATTAACGTATAAAATTATCTGTGAATGGGGGTGTACAACAAAAATCCGCATCTCAATTGTCTTCAGGACAATTTCGCAATGCATTGCAGCATAGTTCATAATTCCCCTCAGATACGATACAGTATTAATTGTTATTCACTTGCAGCTTTACAGGATTTTCATTATACACCCGTGATCAGGGAAAATCTGAACTGTGATTCTTTTGAAAAGGATCACAGTTCAGGCATTTGCCGACTGAGGCGACTGCAGATAATGTGCCATATTTGTGTAACATGAGTGAATAATATTTTCGGATTAATGGCTTCGCATCATTCGCCTCAAATATAGCTCTGTCGGGCTAAACAGGTTTTCGATTGCACTCAAAATTATGCCGTGCATGATATAAATTATTCCACTGTTCTGTGTGGGACGGTTCAATAGCCTTGAGACGTGCAACGTGTTAGTCTTGAGACGTACAACCTCCACACTTCGCCGGAGGTTATTTCCGCGCCTCGCCGGAAGTCACTTCCGCGCCTCGCCGGAAGTCACTTCCGCGCCTCGCCGGAAGTCACTTCCGCGCCTCGCCGGAAGTCACTTCCGCGCCTCGCCGGAGGTCA
>JAISDK010000287.1 GCA_031264875.1 Prevotellaceae bacterium | reverse complement strand
ACATTGGAGGCCGTACGGCGTCAATCCTTAAATTGACGCCATTGGACATTGCCACTACACTACTGATTACACTCTTTCAGAACTGTCCGAATCTTCGTTTAAACATTTAAATGTTATTTATTTCGCGTACTTTAGCCTGATGATTCTGTTGGTAAAGAGATTGTTTTTATCTGCAAAGGTCAGTAATCATATTTCTTCAAAAACTTTAACCGCGTACTCACCTGTTTAATCCATTCCCGCGCCATCAGTTCATGTCCGTAAATCGAAGGATGACATCCGTCCCAGATCCAGTAATCAACGGGAACTGATTTGGTTGCGCGAGCAAACATGTCGGGATAGTCCACAAATACGGCGTCAAATTCTTTGGCTAATTTCCGGACTGCTTCGGCACGGAGAGGCACTTCTCTGTTCCATAAATCCCACTGCCCTTTATGCACGCCGACGGGATATATAAAGGGCGGCGCCAATACAAACAGAATGTCTGGATTGGCCTCTTTGCTCCTGAGCAGCAGGGAGTGGTATTTCGATTCAAATGTCTCTGCGTCGTAAGAATCCGGACTGTTCCGTATCACAGCGCCTGCGTCATTAACGCCGATCAGGATACTAAGTACATCCGGTTTAATGGCGACAGCATCTGTTTCCCAGCGGTTTTCAAGATCAGAGACTTTATTTCCGCTAATTCCCCGATTGTGGAAAGTGAAGCCGGCTGCGGGAAAATCTGCTCCAAGGCGGGAAGCAACGGCAAACACATAACCATGTCCCAGAATATGATTGCCGTCCATTAAATTTCGATTGTTACTTCCAGACTGTCCCCAGTTCCCGTCTGTGATCGAATCGCCTTGAAACAGAAATGTCAGCCCTTTTTCTTTATCGGAAACAGAATCAGCCTTGTACAGGCTTTTTGCAAAAACGCTTCCAGGCGTCATGCTTGCAACAGCTCCGGCAATGCTTGTCACGGCAATAAATTTTCTTCTTGAAATTCGTTCCCTTTTCATGAGATGTTCACTCTAATGCAATATTTTACAGTAATCCCGCAATATTCTCAATTATATCTTCTTTTCAAATTCCTTCATGCAATCAACCAGTACTTCCACACTTGACAACGGCAAAGCATTATAAAGCGAGGCTCTGAATCCTCCAACGGAACGGTGTCCCTTTATACCTGTAATTCCGTATTTTTTAGTTAATTCCATAAAATCATTTTCCTTTCCGGCATACTTTTCATCGAGTACGAAGCATACGTTCATTCTCGAACGGTTTTCTACAGCCGCCGTTCCCCTGAATACCGGATTTCTGTCGATTTCGTTATACAGACATTCGGCTTTAGCCTTGTTTCTGCGTTCGATTTCCGCTATTCCTCCAATACCTTTAAGCCATTTTAAAGTTTCTTTCATCATAAATATGGGGATAACCGGAGGAGTGTTGTACATTGACTTGTTCTTGATATGAGTTCTGTAGTCAAAAAAGTTGGGAATATCTCGCGACACCTTGCCCAGTATGTCCTTTTTAATTATCACAAAAGCCAGGCCTGCCGTTCCCGCATTCTTTTGAGCGCCACCGTATATCATGGCATACTTGGAGACATCTACCGGACGGCTGAGTATGTCCGACGACATGTCCGAAACCATATTGACCGGAGAATCGGGATCTATAAGTATTTCGGTACCGAAAATCGTGTTGTTCGACGTAAAGTGGAAATAATCGACATCCGCCGGTATCACGTATTTCGGTATCACGGAATAGTTTGAATCCTTTCCGGAAGCAACGACCTGCACTTCGCCATAGTATCGTGCCGCTTCGATTGCTTTTGTCGCCCATACACCGGTATCGAGATATGCCGCTTTGGTTTGCAGCAAATTGTATGGCGTCATCAAAAACTGCTGACTTGCTCCGCCGTGCAAAAACAGCGTTTCGTATCCGTCGGGAATCGTCAATAATTCCTTCCAAAGCACGCCGCACTCGTCCATTGCTTCGTCCCAGCCTGCGGAACGGTGTGATATTTCGGCGATTGAAAGGCCGGAATTATTGAAATCCCTTAACGCTTCTATTGTAGCGTCAATGGCCTGTTGAGGTAAAATTGAAGGGCCTGCATTAAAATTATGCTTCATAATCATTTATTTATATTATTTTACAATCATTAATATTCTGTTTGCTATTTCCTTAGCGGCATCGGGCATGGCAAGTTTCGATATATTGCTTTTTAATCCGTCAGTACACGACTTATTGCCAAGCAATTCAATCACCGTTGCGACTAATTTGTTTCGAGCATCTTCATCCTTAACCGCTATCGCAGCGTTTTTATTTACCAGCGACATCGCGTTTTTTGTCTGGTGATCTTCGGCAACATTTGGCGAAGGTACAAGCACCGCCGGTTTTCCGACTATGCAAAGTTCTGATATTGTACCTGCTCCCGCTCTGGAAACTATTATGTCCGCCGCAGAAAATGCGTAATTCATTTTGTAGATAAAATCAAAAACTCTGACAAACGGCTTTCCCTCTGCAAATTTAGCCGCCGTATCGAAATAATGTTTACCCGTCTGCCATATCAGTTGGATATTGTTTTTCTCAAACTCCTGCAGGCCGCCGGCAATGCTTTCGTTGATTGTCCGGGCGCCCAAACTTCCGCCAAGCGCCAGAACAACAGGTCTGTCGGAATCGATATCGAAGAATTTCACAGCCTCGTTTCTTACCTTATCCAGGTCGAACAGGTCCTGCCTTACAGGATTTCCGGTATAGCAAATCTTTTCTCTGGGGAAAAACCGTTCCATGCCCGGATATGCAACGCAAACATATCCGGCTCTTTTCGACAGGAATTTATTTGTCAGGCCGGCATACGAGTTCTGTTCCTGAATCAAAGTCGGGATTCCCATGCGCTGAGCCTGCCAAAGCACTGGAGCGCTTGCATATCCTCCAACGCCAGCAACAGCGTCAGGTTTAAAGTCCCTGATGATTTTTGCAGCCATGTTCATACTTCTGATTAGTTTTACCGGAAGGGTAAGATTCTTGAAAGTCAATCTTCTTTGCAGTCCTGCGACCGGAAGACCCACAATATTGTAGCCTGCAGCCGGGATTTTTTCCATTTCCATACGGCCTTCGGCGCCAACAAAGAGTATCTCTATATTACTGTCACTATCTTTCAGGGCGTTGGCAATGGAAATTGCCGGAAATATATGTCCTCCTGTTCCTCCTCCGCTTATAATAACTTTCATCTATTGCAAAAAATTCTTCTTTATATGCGGGCGCAAAATTACTACAAATAATTTTACTGGCGAAATCGCATGAATGAAAGAGTGCATTTCAAATTACCGGCAAAAATATAATTATTAATTCATGTTACGCATGACATGTAATGTGCACGGCATAGTTTTGTGCACCGTCGAAAACCAGCTTAGCCCGAA
>JAISDK010000216.1 GCA_031264875.1 Prevotellaceae bacterium | reverse complement strand
GCTTTCAATCTCGCTTTCTTTTATATT
The DNA here is from genome assembly GCA_031264875.1 of Prevotellaceae bacterium. Lineage (GTDB taxonomy): Bacteria > Bacteroidota > Bacteroidia > Bacteroidales > UBA932 > JAIRLF01. Next base: position 2,627 of record JAISDK010000216.1, on the reverse strand, counting down.
AATTTCGGATTTGTATAGGATAGCATACTTTGGAAAACACCACCAAAATAGTTCCTTCCTGCTCTTATGGCTTTGCAGGTCTTGCCCTGTTTTTGAAATGGTATCTGTTTCCATTGCTGTTGAATTGAAAAATTTGTTTGCTGTCATCGTTATTTCTTCTTTACTAATATTATAACATTCCTTATTCTCCGTCACATCTGCTGCTGTCTTCGGCAAGGCTCATTACTCCAAACTGCGAGCTACACGGAAGCCCACATTAATGAAGTGTATAGGACGGCCCGTTACCGCGATCAGCCACACGACAGTAGTATGCACTATAGTAAAAACTGCCGCCCCGAATCACATGGCGGTCACCTCTGTCACGAACGGTAAACATGCATACGGTAACGCATGCCGTGTCGGAAAGACTGATTATATCGCATGTATCATAATCGCATGAAGCGACTGAAGGATTATTTTGCGTCGAATCAGGATAGGTGTCAAACCAGTCGTAACACCACTCAGATACATTACCGCTCATATCGTATAGGCCCAACTCGTTAGGCTGTTTTGTTCCCACAGGTTGGATTACGTTAAAGCATGCTACATCACTTGCATAATTGCTTCCCGAATATTTGTAGCCTTTGCTTTGATTGCCGCCCCGCGCTGCATATTCCCATTCTGCTTCGGTCGGCAGACGGTAGTTCCTGCCGGTAACAGTATTTATGCGTTCTATAAACTTTTGGACGTCGTCCCAAGACACGTTTTCTACCGGCAGACTGTCACCCTCACCGTACGACGGATTACTGCCCATTAATGTTTTCCACTGCATCTGCGTCACCTCGTATTTGCCAATGTAAAAACTGCCTGACGTTACTTCGTGAACCGGTTTTTCGTCTTCGTCGTAACCGCGACTGCTGTCCTGCTGCTCGCCGGTGCAGCCCATCAAAAATGTGCCGCCCTCGACAAATACCATTTCCGGCTCGACAAATACTGCTTTTAATGCCTCTTCTTCCGTAGTATATTCATTGCCCTGTTTATCTATGTGCATTTCTTTGCCGTTCAACTGTACTGTGGCAAGTCCTCTGTTAAAGTATTTCGCATCATCGTATTTCAAGGGAATGACTTCGTTGCCTGTCCTGTCAATATATCCCCATTTGCCGTTTAGCTTAACCGGAGCCAGTCTTTCCTCAAAATACCTTACAGCATCGTATTTCAATGGAATGACTGCTTTTTCTGTCCTGTCAATATATCCCCATTTGCCGTTCAATTTAACCTTAGCCAAGCCTTCATCAAAACTGTATGCATAATCGTATTTCAATGGAATGACTTCTTTGCCTGTCCTGTCGATATATCCATATTTGCCGTTCAATTTAACCGCAGCCAGGCCTTCATTAAAATGCCATACGTAATCATACTTACACGGAACGACTTCTCTGCCTGTAGTGTCGATAAAGCTATATTTTCCGTTTGAGCATTTTTTATATTCCAAGTCCTGTGCTTTGCAGTAACTCCCAGCAACAATAAAAACCGTCAAAACAAATAATCGTGTTTTCATACCTTATTATTCATTATATATTTACTTATTTCCGATTTCAACCTCTCCGCCAAATATGCGTTACCGTTTTTGAGTTCATCGTAAATGATTTGCGCTTCTTCGCGGTATTGGTTGATTTTCTCCTGCGTCCAGCTAATATTTTTTTTCATACTTCAATGTTCTTCTTTAAATTTCAATATCTTCTGCCATAAAGCGGATTCCTTTTCATGACCCAAATGGTATCTTTCACCTCCTTGCATGTAATAAGGACCTCCATAGATCGACCAGTCTTTTGACAAAAAATATTTTATTACTGTTTGCGGTGAAATATTTTTTAAATCATTATTTGTGGCGAGTATTCTAAACCATTGCTGCGTATCTTCACAGGGACCGTCGTCGAAAATTGAAATCCATTTTCTATCACAATGTTTACATGTATTTATATATACATCAGGGACAATAGTTCTCAAATCATGAATTACTCCCAAATCATCACATGCTTTACTCCATGAAGCCTTTCCTCTCATAAAAGTATTTGAAAAACATTCGCAAATGCCGCTCATGAGATAGCGTACCACACCTGACCACTTCGGGAATCGCTCGCTTCCAAGTTGTAACCATTCGCCTTCAAATTCGCTTGCGCCGTTTTTCGGACGGTCGTCAATCAGGTAGTCGCCTTTGTTGAGGTTTTTGTGATGCGAGATAATGAGGCGTTTGTAGAATACGCTGTCTTTATTGTCGCCAAAATACTTTTGTACCCATGTAGCCTTGTCCGACCATGCGGAAATGTTTTTCCAGGGTGCGGTGGAAAGAATGTAAGCGTCGAAATATTGCGACAGCAGATTCACCGCCGCGACAGCTCCAGGCACCGGTTCCATCAAACTGAAAATGCCGGGAACTTCGTCTAACCGTCTCTCGTATTCTTTCTTCATTTCGTCACTCAACCGGTCTATCCCTGACTGAAAATCAACAAGGACATTGTCCATGTCGATGTAAAGGATTTTCTTTTCTGTGTTCATATAATCAGTTATTTTATAACGCTTTTCAAAAGCACAAAAATACAATAAAAATCAATATCATTTGATGCATCATCTGGTCTGCGCCCATTACC
>JAISDK010000163.1 GCA_031264875.1 Prevotellaceae bacterium | reverse complement strand
TGCAAGTCACAAAATAAACGATTACAGCCTTACTTCTTATTCTCGGATTAGCGAAATCTACCAGTTTCAAGTCAGTGAGGAGGTGCCTGCAAATTTGAATAAGCAATCAACGAACAGTTTCACGTTTTTTCGTGTGATTGCAGATATGGACGCTGTATGGTCGTTGTAAATGCGGGCAAGACAGCCGGAGACATCGTCATCTCGGCTGAAAGCAAAAGTTTGCCGACTGTCTCGTTGACAGAAAAACTCTTAGTTCTTAACTAAAAAAGAGAGCATCTGTTTTTTATGACACTCTCTTTCTATCGCATTTTTTTAAAATGGTACTTTAATTTCCTGTTCCGCTAAACGGATTCTGGTCGTTTGCTTCGTTGATTGCGCTGTTGTTTGCAAATTCCACTTGAGGAATCTGGCAAATGAATCTATAATCGTTGGAAGGAATTGTTCCTTTCGGTTCCGCATCCGATCCGTTGTAACCGTCCATATTTTGGAATCCCCATGAAAAATGTCCTGCCGGATTACTTAAAGATGCGCCGAAACGCACGAGCGGTCTTTGCAATCGCAACAAGTCATACATACCTGTCACGCCTTCTCCCAGCAACTCCTTGCGTCGTTCTGCATAAATCTCCTCGAGCAAGGCATTCTTTTCCGTCGCAGTAGTCAGCCTGGCATTTCGCGCCGTCTGAAGAGTAGTCAAATAAGTCAGAGCATTACCATTTTCCAGCTGGGCGGCAGCTTCAGCCATAATCAGCAGCATCTCCGAACTGCGCATAATGGAATAGTCAATATACTGGTGCTGTCCAATATCTCCGGTACCGATAAACTTGAACTTGTTGTAAGCCCATTTATTATTGATATTGTCGATAGTACTTCGCGTACGGTGCCAGAACATCACCCCCTTTTCGTCATCATCGGAAACATGATTACTCTCCGGATCGCCGTCTTTCCATGTTTTTGTACACTTTAAGCCGCGATAGTCCGTATCGTCAAACAGTTGAACATATTTGTCGTCCACCAGCAACTGGAGAAAATTGAAAATAGGTCCGCCCTGCATCGTTTCTCCATAGCTTGGGTCCTGGTTATGCCAGTAGCAAAACCATGTATTTTCGCCATTATTGGTGATATTGGTATTTACAATAGCCCATAAAACTTCGGGAATTGAAATATCGTGAAAACCGCTGAGCCATTGAGCGCGGGTCATAAGCGTACTGTTACGGTTATACACGGCGCTTGCTTCAGTCAAGGCTCCCTGCCAGTTACCCATTACCTGATATACGCGAGCCAGATATCCGGAAGTTACATCGGCATTTACCTGCCATTTATCTGTCCTGTTAAAATTCGCCAGCAGTGTTTTAGCCTCGGTCAAATCACTAACTATAAGATCATAACATTCCTGAACAGTCGAAAAACCCTTCTCAACGGGATCGCTGGAAGATGTACGCAGAATCACGCCTCTTTTACTTTTCGATATTGCGTATGTTTGCTGATAATTAAAAATCAGATTGAAATATGCAATTCCTCGAAGCGTCTTGCATTGACCTTCGATTAAGGATTTTTCGGCATTATCTCCGGTAGCTTCCGGCAGAGCATCGAGAATGAGATTAACCTGATTGATGACAAAATACATGTTACGCCAGATTTTGGTGGCATTTTCAGCAGCGGTTGTCCGTCTTACGGAAAACTGATAGCTGTCGCAGGTTGATCCCCCATAATTGGTATGGCTCAAAATATCGGCTCCACCGAGATCATAATACAGGCAAAGACCCGGAATGCCGGTATAGACAGCCTGTCCCTGCGCGCCTTCAGAACCATCGCCCATCAAAATATACTGGTATGCCGAACGCAATACCATATTAAGCCCAGATACGGAAGACAGCACTTCACGGTCCGACACATCCCTGGATGAATTTGTGGTCAATTCGCTATCACAGCTGAGGTTCAACATCATCAATATGACCAGTAACCCAATAATATTATAACTTTTAAACTTTTTCATAATTCTTAACATTTAAAATGAAATTTGTAATCCAACCATATATACTCTTCTTGAACCCTGGATTCCACTGTCGTTGTCAGCGTTACCATTGTAATTGTTTCCATTCACTCCTGTTTCAGGATCAGTATAGTTTTTCGCTGTTTCGCTGAATGTAAGCAAGTTGTCTCCTGAAAAATAAACCCTAAGACGGGAAATGCCCGCTTTCCTTACCATGTCATCCGGAAGAGTATAGCCGAGCGTTACATTTCTCAGACGAAGAAAGGAGTTATTGAACAGATACATATCTGTCGGACGCCGTGTTACGCTGAAATCGGCTTTCGACCATGCAGGAAAATATGCATCGTCTCCCGGTTTCATCCAGACTTTTCCTTCCACCAAATCCTGTACAAGTCCTACTCCGTCGCGGAGAGTTGTACGTTCGTAATATCCATAATCAAACATTTTTGAACCCATAGAAGCATACCACATGAATGAAAAGTCCAAGCCCTTATATAAAAATGAATTAGTTATGGAGCCAAATGCAGTGGGAAGAGCGCTACCCGCCCACTCAAAATCGTTCTGCGTAACATCCGACCAGTTTTCGGTAGTTTTCCATCCGTTGCCATCCCTGACATAGAACAGCAAATTTCCATTGTCGGGATTCACGCCTGCATTTCTTGGCGAGTAAAACGAATACAGAGAATGTCCTTCTTCAATTCTGTACCATGCCTGCCAGTTTTGCTGAGAGTACGCGCCTCCGGGCAAATATGTGATTTCATTATGCAAAGTAGTGAAATTGGCAGTGATGTTCCAGAGGAAATTTTTATTTTTAACAGCATCAGCGCTGAGACTGACTTCTATACCACTATTATTTATATCGCCAAGATTGGTATTAATGCTTGTCGCTTCTCCAACCTGAGCCGAAATCGGCAGGGCTTTTCGATACAACAAGCCGTTCGAATTGCGGGTATAATATTCAATACTTCCGTTGATTCTGTTGAATAATCCGAAGTCTATCGCTATGTTGAACTGCTCATTGCTTTCCCATTTAAGATTTGGAGTAGCGATAGAAATCGGGCGGAAACCAGCCATTCCATACATGTTGTGGGCGCCGTAATAACCCTGATATGCATAATATGTGCCTATATCGTCGTTACCCGTAGTCCCGTAACTGCCGCGAACTGCCAAATTATCAAGCCATTTTACATCCGAAAGGAAATTTTCGCGTGAAACTCTCCAAGTTGCGCCTGCCGAGTAAAATGTTCCCCAGCGATTGTCGGGATGAAAACGCGAAGACCCGTCGTTCCTGATGGACGCAGACAGATAGTATTTATTCTGAAAATTATAGTCAAGTTTGCCGAAAAACGAAAGTAATCCGTAGCGGTCACGATAAGACGAACCGCCCCAGTTATTTGTCGTTGAAGCAACTTCGTACAAACCTGCCTGCATAATGCCTTCACCCGATCCTATTGATTGCTGTATATTTTTGAAATAATATTCCTGACCTGCCATTATACTGAAAGTATGCTTATCGAAATTCTTTT
>JAISDK010000082.1 GCA_031264875.1 Prevotellaceae bacterium | reverse complement strand
TAGAATACAAAACCGGACGCGAAGCTTTTACTACCACTTCGCCCAGACTTGCCGGTTTTAATACAAGCGGAGCGTTCAATACATTCGCTCCTTCGACAACTGTAACGAGAGTGTCATACAGCTGATACTGCACGTCCTGAATACGCAGAATATATGTCTGCGGTTTTATTCCACTAAACCGGAACACCGTATCGGAGAACATATCCACAGATACTACCGACGAATCGGCAGCCGATTGCAGAATTAATGTATAAAACTCAATTTTTTCTCCCGTTTCCGAAACCACGCTGCCTTGCAGGGAGGCGGGAGTTTGAGTAAATGCCGACGTACTGTAAATCAAAAGAACGCCGAAAAAAATAATGATTGTTTTGTAATTCATTGTAATAAATGTATTATAATTAATAACTTTAAATTCTTAATTGTTAATTCTTAATTCTTCATTTTTAATTGTCTGCTCGTATATTATTCGTAAATAGTCTATCAATCCGGTCTCATCTATAGGACATACATTGTATGGTATGTTCAAATAGTTTTTATCTACTCTGAATCTGTTACAGCCACCTTCGCATATCGGGAAAACACGGCATTTTAAACATTTTTCATCGACAAACTTGTCGGAATTAACCATATATTCCGATACAAATTTCCAGTTTGTTATACCGGAGCTTATGTGACCTATTTTTCTGTCTTCCAAACCAAAATCTGCCCAGCACTTAAACAGAAAACCTTCCGGATCAATAATATAATGGTGCTCATAAATAGCGCTGCAAGCACCTGACTTTATAGACGGTTTAAGTTTTAAATCCTTAAAATTATACTTCCTGTATAATTCGGTATAAAAATGCATTTTTTCCGTCGAAGACAGACAGGATACTTTACAGCCTGTCTGGGGAATAACAAATGCAGGATATACACTGCAATTTTTCCCCTTCCAGCGTTCGGACAATTCGTAGTATATATTGGGATAATCCCACTTGTTATCGTTGTGTATATTAACTCTTACTCCAACTTTGCAGTTCGGCATTTCATCCGTTATCATATCAATATTTTCGATAATTTTTTGATATGTCGGCACGCCGGACTTATGTATTCTGTTGGCATTGTGAGTTTCTTCCGTTCCATCTACTGTGATTTGAACATAATTCAGATTAGTTTCCTTAAAGAAAGAACACATTTTGAGATTAAACAAATAACCGTTGGTAACCATTCTATGACCGTTGACAGGTATTTCCGACTTTTCCCTTATCTTATAAAAAAGAGATTTCATAGTATTAAAGGCAAGAAGAGGCTCTCCTCCATGCCAGTAAATACTTAAATCTTTAGTCCTTATTTTGTGCAGATTTATAAACTCAAGCAATTGCTCCTGAACATCTGCTTTCATTCTATTGCTTGGAAGACCGGACTCGTAACAGTACGGGCATCTGAAATTGCAACCCAGAGTAGGAGCAATTACCAAGCCTAATGTTGTGCCGTTAAATTGCGTTTTTCTTTTGAGAAATAACATTTGAGATATAAAATTTTCGTCGTCATAGTCCCCGACAATTATATCTTTTGATTTCAGAAGTTCGTATGTCTCTGGCGACAAAGAATCTATAGCTTTTTCACCGGATTCCAGCAAGGAAATTTCTCTATATAAATCATTTTCCAGTTTGAAGAATGAATTACTTTTGCTGTTGTATAAAAAATTAAACTCACTTATTTTAAATAAAATATTAAATTTCGACCATTTCATAATTATTCCTAAATTTTAATTTACATTATTCTTACATTTTAAGTTCCAGCAATGGGAGGATATCACATATCTAAGATACCCTCCTTTGCTGTTTGGAAACTTAATTTGCCATTTTTAGTACTCCGTTTCCTCAATAGTCACTTCCACTTGCGCATAACGTACCTTCATCGCAGGTGCACACACCGTCGATTATCGTTCCTGTTAAGCACATTTTGCCTTGGGCACAACAAGTATCATCCAGTAAAGTACCTCCTCTCAAGAGAGATGCTTCTACTGCATTCAACAAGTCTGTCAAAGAACCTGACGAAAAAATGGCTTCGAGCTTATTAATCTGTTCCATAATTTTAACAAATTAATTATTTATAAATCATTCCTACCAAGTTTTTTCGACAAACGGAAGTGGGGAACACTCGCCTTCCATTCTCGCTTTTATTCTGCAATTTTTAATTTTTAATTGTTAATTGTTAATTGCCAGAGCCTGTTCCAGATCGGCGATCAAATCTTTGGCGTCTTCGATACCCGCCGAGACGCGCATCAGCGTGTCGCTTATGCCGATTGCCTCGAGCGTCTGCTTATCCACATGCACATGCGTCATTTTGGCGGGAAGTTCAATCAGCGATTCCACTCCGCCAAGACTTTCGGCTGTAACAAAGAGGACAAGTTTCTCCATCACATTTTCGGCGTCTTTCAGCCTGCCTTCGAGTTCGAACGATAGCATTCCGCCAAAACCGCTTGCCTGCCGTTTGACAAGCTCGTGCCGGGGATGACTTTCCAGTCCCGGATACAGCACTCTTTTCACTCTCGGATGGCTTTCGAGAAAACGGGCTATGGCAAACGCATTCCGCTGATGCTGTTCCATACGTACCGACAGAGTTTTGATACCTCGCATGTTCAGATACGAATCAAAGGGCGAAAGCACCGCTCCGCAATTATTCTGTATCGCCTTCAGTTTTTCGAAAATACCCTCGTCGGACGTCAGTACCGCCCCGCCAAGCACATCGCTGTGTCCGCCGATATATTTCGTCGTGCTGTGCACTATGACGTCGGCTCCCAGAGCGGCGGGTTTCATAAAATACGGCGAAAGAAAAGTGTTATCGACCACGACAATAATCCCGTGTTTATGGGCGATTTCGGCAACGGCGGCTATGTCGCATATCTTCATAAGCGGATTTGTCGGCGATTCAATCCAGACTATCTTTGTTTCAGGTCTTACGGTAGCCTCAAACAAAGCGAAATCGTTCAAATCAATATACGAAACAGGCAGATTCGTGTAAACTTTGTCAAACAGCCGCCGTGTGCCTCCATAAAGATCGTCGAACCCGATTATATGGTCTCCGGACGAAGTCAGCGCCTGCAGAACAGCGTTTTCGGCAGCCATTCCCGAAGCGAACGCAAGCCCGTGCTTTACATATTCGATTGCCGCGAGTTTTGTTTCGTACGCCTTTCTTGTCGGATTCGAGGAACGCACATAGTCGTATTCCGAAACCCGGTTCGAGGGATTGCGCCATGCATACGTTGTTGTCAGATGTATCGGAGTAATAACGTCTCCGGAAGCGTTTTCATCATAACTCGGCTCTTCTCCGGCATGTATCGCCCTCGTCGAAAAGCCGTACCTGTTGATATCCCGTCTCATTATCATTTCTTTGCTTTGTCGGCGACTTCCGTTTTCTTACAGGTAAATTCCAGATCCGTAATTGCCTTTTCCAGTTTCTCCTCGCTGGTTTTTGCAGGGTCGTACTTTACCGTAACCTGTTTTTTATCCAGATTCACCTTCAAGTCCTTTACGCCCTTTTCCCATGAGATATGCCTTTCGATTTTGGCTTTGCAGTTATCGCAGGTCATATTCACCTCGAAACTTACCGTTTCGGTTTTCTTCTTTTTGTCCGCCTTTTTATCCTGGGCTTCAGCCGTGAAGGCAAACGAACATACTGCAAGAAGCAGTACAAAAAATCTAAAAATTTTCATTTCAATCTGTTTTAAAAAATTATTATTACTGATGTTTTATTCATCATTATGTTTGACGCGTAATTTTCTCGACACATTTGGCGCGGCATTGTATTCGTCGTTTCCGGGCTGGCTTGCCGTTATCGTCGCCTCGTCGTCGTAGTGCAGTCCCTCGTATGTAAGGGACAGTACATTCCCCGTTATCAGCACATACGGGTAATCGCTTGAGAAAGTAACGGGCAGTCCGGATGAAGAACTCGCCTCAAGCGTAATGTCGCCGGTACCGTACGACAGTTCGGACGCCGGCAGTTCGAAAGTAATCGTCTGCTCGAGCCTGTCGGGATTGTTATCCTCGTTGACCGTCAGCGAGCGCACAATGCT
>JAISDK010000032.1 GCA_031264875.1 Prevotellaceae bacterium | reverse complement strand
AAAAATCCGACTTTGTTTTTGGGGTCAATTTTTATATAGGATGTATAGGGCCAGTGATTTGCAGGATCCTGTTCGGCCTGGTGAAAATAAATTCCATTTTTCAAACTGCAATTGTCGGGAAAATCCTTACATACGGCGGCGACAGTCATCGGCTGGTCGGAATTGAGACGAAAAAATGCCTTCCCCCATAAATTTATATCGTCGGATTCATGGCGAAAAAATATCTTCCCAATGGGATTTACGTCGCCGAAAAGTTCTTTTGCCGCGCTTTCGGTAAGTAGCGCATTTCCCGGTATAAACGCCTGACGGACGTCGCCAACCAACATTTCGGGCGTAAACATATCTGCAAAACCATCCTCTCTTACTCGAGTCGCACTCAGCTGAACAGTTTGCCCTCTTCTGTTCTCATCCTCAATGTTAAATACTTCATCGTGCTCCCAAAAATAACAGAAGTTTTGTACTTCGGGATATTGTTCCGACAATTTTTGCATTTCAGTGACGGTTGTTTTTGTACGAAGATACTTAACTCCAAATTCTGACGGCATCAAGTGAGTGTATAAAAAAATACTGTCGGATTTCTTGAAATTCCTGTCGAAACTGAAATCATAATATGTCTCCACAAAAATCATAAAAAAAACAGCGTATGCTATCGCCAAACCAAGAATATTCAACACGCTTGAAGTCTTGAATCGTTTCAGAACAGTAAGAAAATTTTTAATTATCAGTTTCATAGAATTAATTATTATATATACTTAATCATCTTATTATATGTTTCGATAATGAATTGGTTGATTGTGATTTCGATTCCTTTGTTCAGAGTTGAAACAAAATCATGGGGACACAATTTGTAATGAATACGCGGGTCGGAGTATGATTGAATAATTTCAGCGCTACGGTCAGTCGAACCGTCGTCCATTGCCAGCAGTTCAAAATCTGGGAAAGTCTGTCCCAGAATGCTGTCTATGGTCTCCCTTAGAAAAGCCTCTGCGTTATACACAGGTAATAAGATGCTAATTGTTATCATAATTCATTACATTTTATGTTCCATATAATAAATTTAAACTCTTTTCAAGGAATTTAAACTTTTTTCAGAGGGCGAAGTTAATAAAAAATTCATTTGAGCAACAAAGTTTTTTTTTATTTACAAAGTAATTTTTTTCGCTACACTTATATATAATAATGTATATAAGTGATTTATAATGTGATTTTTTGGGGGGGATGGATACTAAGATTTTTGCCGGATTTAGAGTTTGTCGGGACTATTATTTGCTTGGAAAATTTTCCCTTATGGCAAAAACGTTCGCGATACGACGCCAATCCGCAATACAAAATCAGACATATTTGGAAGATGTTTACAAAGGAGACACTTATCGTTCTCAAACTCCGTAAGGAGTTTAAAATTGATAACCCCGTGCAAGCGGAGCGCAGCTCGGGGTACACCGTCCAAGCTCCGTCAGAATTTTTTGCGAGTTTGATGTAAAAAACTGTTCAATTCCTTAGCTTTCCTTTATTCCTTCTATCGGGTTTGCCGTAGCCGCCTTATAGCTCTGGTAACTGACGGTCAGTGCCGTAATTACGAACACAAGCAAGCCGCCTGCGATGAAAACCCACAAATATACCGGCGTTTTGTATGCGAAGTTCTCAAGCCAGCGTTTCACAACAATATATGCCAGCGGAGCAGCGATAGCATAAGCCGCCACAAACTGGATTATAAAACCGCGGTTCAGCATCAGAATTACTTCCCCCGCCGAAGCCCCGTTTATCTTGTGCAGGGCAATGGTTTTCCGTTTCAACTTTGCATTAAATAAGATCAAGCCGTAAACGCCCATGATTGTTACAATTACAGTGATTAGACCACTAATTGAAATCAGTTTGGAGAGATTGTCTACCGGTTTATAGTACTGATTATAATTATACTCTTTAATCATGGCGCCAATAAAGGGTACTTCAATATCATAAGATTCGTATTTTCTCCATTCCTCACGAATATAATCAATTGTTTTAGCCGTATTTTGCCCGCTAAGTTTGATAAGTGTAGCATCAATCAGTCCGCCCGAAAAATTTTCATCAGTAATGAAAGCCATGGGTTTGATCGGTTCCAGCAATGACTCAAAATGGGTATCTTCCGCTATTCCGATAATATCAGCTGTTTTATCGGAATCAAGTGGAAAAGATGTACCTGTTATATTATGATTAAACCCGTATTGTTCGGCAAAAGTCCTGTTGACTATCATTTTTATGTTTCCATAGTCATCTTCTTCCGAAAAATCGTTGCCTTCAATTATATGAATACCAAAAAAACGAAGATAATTGGGACTTACGGTAATTAGCCGCACACTGGCTTGCATGCCGTTATATGTTCCTTCCCAATTCCGTGCAAAAGGGATAGCCATTCCCTGAATAGTATTTGCCCGTGCAATATCCACAATATCCGGATTTTTAAGCAGCTCGTTTTTAATATTATGCCCATAACGAAGACAAACGACATTTTCTGTTCTCAGTCCCAGCGATTTATTCTGCATGAAGTTTTGCTGGAGTTTGATAAATCCGGCTGTAATAAACAGAAAAATTACCGTAACATATTGTAATGCAATTAATATATTCCTCAAATTTTTACTGCTGCGCGAAGTAGAAAAAGAGCCATTGAGCGCTATCGCAGGTTTAAAGGATGTGGAGTAAAAAGCGGGATATATGCCTGCAACAAAACCCATAAGCAAAGATGAAGCGCCAATCAGTGAAAGCAATCCGATATTTCCTGTCAGCGATAAATCTGCCGACAAAAACTCTTTGATTACACTTCCGGCAATATACGAAATGAACAGTATGGATATCAAGAAGGCAATAAATGAAAGAAAAACTGCATCCAGAATAATGGAAAATCTTAAAAGGGAAAAACTTTCACCCAATACTCTCCTGATATTGAAACTCTTTAATCTGACGGGCGCCATTGCTACCGAAAAATTCACAAAATTGATATATGCAATAATAATCAACAATATACCTATGGTTAAGAGGGATATTGTCAGATTGATGTTTCCTTTTCCTTTTTCCGGAAACTTCAGGTGTATGTCAGTCAAGGCAGTAAGTTCGGTTTGCCAACTGTCGGAGCCGTCATTCCGACGCAGTTCCGCGTTTTTCTTCAATATTTTTTCCCTGCTTCCCGGAACAAGTTCCACATAGCCCGTACTTCCGATATCTTCGGCGGAATTGATATACCGTAACAGATAAATACCGTTTTCCATGCTGCAATTTTCGGGAAAGTCTCTGCATACGGCAACTACAGTGATCGGATCATTCGATTTTTTTTTGAAAAAGACTTTACCTGTTGGATTTGTATTCCCGAAAAGTTTTTTTGCAATACTCTCCGATAACATTGCTCTTCCGGGAGTGAATACTGTTGAAGGGTCGCCTGCAATTATTTCGGGTTCAAATACATTAAAAAAATTCCTGCTGTCTTCATTTTCGCTGGAAAGGGTTATGGGTATGTTGGTAACAGTCCTTATAACTTCATCCGCGGAATCTCGAACATCATAGTCATCCCACATCATCTGTATATTGCAGTGATTTATTATTTCCGGATATTTGCCGGCAAACTCGTTCAGTGACTGAGGACTTGTCTGCAAGTTCCGATTCGTGGAAGAAAGACTGCATGTTGTATATAGATAAATATTCTTCTTGAAATTCCGGTTATACCCGAAATCATAATATGTTTGAACTATAATCACATAAAATACCGCAAATGCAACCGCCAAACCTGTAATATTCAAAAGACTTGAGCTTGTAAATCGCTTTAAGAGAATCAGAAAATTTTTAATTATCAACTTCATAATATTAATTACTAAACATTATTTTTGTCAAAATAACGGTCATGGTGTTTTCAATATTTTTTCAGAAAGGAATCCGGGTATTTTATATCATGAATCACATTTCCATCATGCAAACGAATCCATGTTCGGAAACTTCGTTCGCCCTCCGTCAGTTCAATAATTCGTGCGCCATTCGGTTTAATGTTGTTATACACATTATCGCCTCCTGTAAACCTGCCGTATGCAAGCATTACACCATGCCAGTACACGGCATAGTCATCGTCATGGTCGTGCCCCACGAATGTCGCCATGATATCTCCCATTTCTCTTATTGCAGCAAACATCCCTGTATTCAATTCGGGAGCGCAGGCTTTTTCCTTGCGGGTTCCTATCAGAGAGGCTTTTTCATCCGATGCTGCCTGGTTGTATTCGGGTAAGGGTATATGGAAGAATGCCAGGGAAGGAATCGGCGTTCCGCCATTTTTGCTGGTGAACTCCCGGCTTTTTTCCCTGTACCACGCGACCTGGTCAAAATGGATATAATCATAACCTTCGACGCCTTGCAGTCGTGAATAGGCATTTGAATCAAAGGTATATAAAAGAAATGTCGTCTTCCCCGATTCCGACGACAAAACCGGGAGGATGAAATTTGTCACACCTGTCAAGCCTTCGGTCGTGGAAGTCAGGTTACCGGGTATTTCCTTTATCAGGTCATACAACTGTTTGCGCGTCATATCCCATTCGTCGTCATGATTCCCGAATGTGACAGCAAAAGGTATCTTGCGTTCTGACACTGCGCTAATCGCCTCACGCATACTCTTGTCAGCGGGCTTTCCAAAAATTACATCGCCGGAGAACATGACAAAGTCAGGATTTTCCGCATCTAAAATGGCTTTCATGTTTTCCAAAGCCACATCGCAAAGTTTCTCGCCCGAAACATAATGCACATCTGTAAACTGGACTATTTTAAACTTTTTATCTGCATTAAATTTCAACATATTCTGAGCGTTTATCGATACTGTTCCAATAAACGCTATACAAACTAAAATCAATATTCTTTTCATAATTGTTAATTATTTATTATTAATTATCGGGCGCAAATATAGTAATAATTTCCTGTATGGATTTTGTTACTATCTTTGCGACGAAAAATGTTTATATGTTTATATTTAATTTAAATATTCAACAGTATGAGAAGTTTTGGAAGCGATAATAATTCGGGCGTGCATCCCGATATCATGAAAGCCATCGAGAAAGCAAACGCAGATCACGCAATTGCATACGGCGGCGATTTATTGAGCAAACAGTTTTCGGAAAGGATAAAAGACATTTTCGGAGAAACGGCTGAACCTGTGATTGTCTTTAACGGGACGGGAGCTAATGTGATAGCATTACAGGCTACGACACAATCCTTTCATGCTGTTCTTGCTCCACAAACCGCACATATTGCGGTCGATGAATGTGGATCGCCCGAATTTATGACCGGTGCATCAATCAAAACCATTAATACGGCCGACGGAAAACTGTCTCCCGAATTGCTGAAGCCATTTATGCACTATCTGGGCGTTGAACACCATTCTCAGCCAAAAGTGGCTTACGTATCGCAATGTACCGAACTGGGGACGGTTTATACTGCCGAAGAAACTGCCGTTCTTGCCGATTTTTTACACCGTCACAATATGTACCTGCACATGGACGGAGCCAGAATCGCGAATGCGGCTGTCTCGTCAGGCAAAACCCTGAAAGAAATGACCGTAGATTGCGGGGTGGATATACTGAGTTTCGGGGGAACAAAAAACGGAATGATGATGGGCGAATCGGTCATATCTTTCCGTCACGAACTGTCGGCCAACCTGAAATATATACGGAAACAGTCGGCTCAGCTGTTTTCAAAAATGCGGTATGTTTCCTGTCAGTTCCTGGCTTACATGGAAAATGATTTATGGGCTGAAAATGCGCGACATGCAAACAAAATGGCTCAATTGCTGCGCGAAGGAATTTTATCTGTCGGCAATTTCGAGTTTACTCAGGAAACCGAAGCCAATATCCTCCTGCTGAAGATGCCGAAACCTCTTATCAAGCGCTTGCTTGAAAATCATTTTTTCTATCTCTGGGACGATTCGGGCAACGAAATACGTCTTGTTACTTCGTGGGATACAAGCGAAAAGGATGTTGAAACGTTTTTGAAAGATTTGAAATACGGAGCCAATAACTTATAATTGACATAAGGGTACGACAAAAATTATTAATACAATAAATATTATGGCAACTATTTTAAAGTCAAACGAACGGGTATTCAGGGAAGACCCGGACAGGATAGACGGGTTCAGGCTGTTTTCCGATATTTCCCGCGAGGAAAAAGGGATAAAGCCCCGGCAACTGATTTTTGACCTGCGACAACTGAATCCCGATCAATATTGCTGTCCCTATCATTTTCACCGGTATGCGGAAGAATTGTTTATGATAACCTCCGGTTCCGCCACCTTGAGGACGCCCGCCGGACTGGAGACGGTCAACAGCGGTGATCTGATATTCTTCGAAACGGGCGAGACCGGCGCGCATCAGCTCTACAACCACACGGAAGAACCTTGCGTTTATCTGGATATAAGGACTTTCACTGGATTCGACGTATGCGAATATCCTGATTCTAACAAGGTAAATTTCATGCCAATGGATGAAATTTTCAACAGGGATTCGCAGGTAAACTATTTTGACGGAGAGGAAAATATTCATGATAAATGGGAAACTTGCAAGCATGGAACAAAAGGCTGATGTACACTCGTTTTTTCATTATTATGATTGTGATTAAAAAAAATCATGTATATTTGCGCCCTCGAAAAGAGAAAATGATGTAAAAGGACCTTATAAATGGAAAGATGCCGGAGTGGTCGAACGGGACGGTCTCGAAAACCGTTGTACTCGTGAGGGTACCAAGGGTTCGAATCCCTTTCTTTCCGCATACACTAAATCAGAGGGGGATAGTTTTTCGCTATATACAGTTCGTCAAAATATTAATCTTTAATCGTTTTAATATGAATATAATAATAAGAAATTTTTTGCATATACTTCGCAAGTTTAAAACTACGAGTATATTGGTAGTATTGGGATTGACAGCCGCATTTACCGTGTTTTTGGCAGTGGCAATACAATGCCTGTACGATTTCAGTTACAACCGTAATTTCAAGGCTGTTTATGTGCATAATCGTACTTGCGACAATCTGCATGCAGACTTACAGGGCGGCAATGAAAAACCCTGTGGATGCAATTAAAACGGATTAATTAATTTCACCCGACAGGGTTTCTGCTTTCATCTTTTTTGATTTTACAGACTGTTTCCGAAATCCTTCCTGAATTTTGCCATTAATCTTTCGGGCCAGTCGTCCAGCGCTTCAAGTCCTCCCATGAAAAATCGCAGTACCGGCGGTTCGTACACAAATTTCAGTCCGCCAATCATGTGTCGGTTTTCATGCAGCCATGTCATCCTGTCAACCACATATTTAATTTGGGAAAGAGTGAATACCCTTCGCGGGACAGCCAGACGCAGCAATTCCACGTCGGCAAGGATTTCATTTCCATCATCGTCGCGTACGCTCGAAACCGTTCCCCTTTCCATGCCGCGTATGCCGGAAACCAGATAGAAAGCGGCAGCCAGCGCTCCTGCAGGGTATTGTACTTGAGGAATATGGGAACAGAAATCCATTGCATTGACATGCGCTCCCAACACTCCGGGAGGCGTAACAACAGGTATCCCGTGACTGCTCATGGATTCGACCAGATATTTGATAAACATAGGACTCTGGCATATCATATCTTCGTCCAGAGTTTCGTACATTCCCACAGCCATTGCTTCTATTTCGCGCACGGATATGCCGCCGTAAGTCAGAAATCCTTCGAAAAGAGGGACCAAGGC
>JAISDK010000023.1 GCA_031264875.1 Prevotellaceae bacterium | reverse complement strand
GATTTCGTTGTGCCTTCCAGAATCCACAGGGGCGAATTTTACGCGCTGCCACAGTCGCCGCAGACGTTCAAGCAAATTCTGATGGTTGCCGGATACGACCGGTATTTCCAGATTGTGAGATGCTTTCGCGACGAAGACCTGAGAGCCGACCGTCAGCCGGAATTTACGCAGATAGACTGCGAAATGTCGTTTGTAGAACGTGAAGACATATTGCAGACGTTTGAAGGCCTGGCAAAACACCTTTTCAAAAATATTCTCGGACTGGAATTTGACGGCGATTTTCCACGCATGAGCTACAGCGAGGCCATGAACAGCTATGGCTGCGACAAGCCCGATACGCGCTTCGACATGAAAATAATCGACGCCGGTTCGCTGAAAGGCAAGGGATTTCAGGTGTTCGACAATGCCGAATACATTGGCGCAATCTGTGCGGAAGGATGCGCCGAATACAGCCGGAAACAAATCGACGAACTGACGGAATGGGTAAAGCGTCCGCAGACAGGAGCTAAAGGGCTGGTATATATCCGACTGTCTGAAAGCGGAATCAAGTCGAGCATCGACAAATACTACTCCGCCGGAGAATTGCAGGCTTTTGCCGACAGCGCGGGAGCTAAAAAAGGCGACCTGATTCTGATACTTTCGGGCGCTAAAAAAATCACTCTGTCGGGACTTTCGGCGCTGAGGCTCGAAATGGGCAACCGTCTTGGTCTTAGAGACGACAGGGTGTTTCGACCGCTGTGGGTTATTGATTTCCCGCTTTTCGAATATGATGAGGAAACCAAACGGTACTATGCAATGCATCATCCCTTTACCTCGCCGCTTCCGGAAGACATGTCACTGCTGGAAAGCGCTCCGGGCGAAGTGAGAGCCAATGCCTACGACTTTGTGGTCAATGGAGTGGAGATAGGAGGCGGTTCCATCCGCATCCATAATTCGCAGATACAGCGTACAATGTTCAGCATACTGGGATTTGCCCCCGAAGAAGCGGAAAGGCAGTTTGGTTTTATAATCAACGCATTCAGATACGGCGCTCCCCCCCATGGCGGAATTGCTTTCGGATTCGACAGATGGTGCGCCATTTTTGGCGGTTCCGATTCGATACGCGACTGTATCGCTTTCCCGAAAAATAATGCAGGCAAGGATGTGATGATCGATTCCCCGTCGATTATAAGCAGCGAACAGCTGGACGAACTTGGTCTGAAAACGGTAGAGAAAACGGTCTGAAGAGTTTGGCTCTTTCCGGCAAACGGCAATATATGGATTTCAAAATCTTTCTCAACAAGCGCATCTTTACTGTCTCGGACGACATGGAAAGATGCTTTACATCGGTCAACGGGATGGGAACACGGCTAAATAAACCGGAAGATGTGAACGGCATGTTCGATTTTTTCGAGCAGTCGTCCGTTTTGGAATTTTATGTGTATTCCGAATCGCCGGATTCGGTATTCAACTCTTTAAAAGATGCCAACCGGTTTATTTGCGCTGCCGGAGGAGCGGTGTTTAACAGTTGCAGTGACATTCTCCTGATACGCCGGCTGGGATACTGGGATTTGCCGAAAGGTAAAATGGAAGAAAACGAAACGGAAATGTCTGCCGCCTGTCGGGAAATCGAAGAGGAATGTGGGATCTCCGGCATCGAAATCACGGGCAAAATAATGGATACATACCACGTTTACAGGGACAGAGACAATAATCGCATTATCAAGCAAACAGCATGGTTCTCCGCCCTGTATTCCGGACAACAGCTGCTTAAACCTCAACTCGAAGAAGATATAACCGAAGCTATATGGGCGCCACAGGACGGTATTGCTCAATACATTCCCGAAATGTACGCCTCGCTGAAAGACGTGATGGACAGACTGCAAATGTGCCGGCGTGCAGATATGCCGACGGAAGAGTATGCAAATGCGCCGACGGTGAAACGCGAAAACGGGAAAATACAGTCATTAATAACAAGCCTTGAAGATATACGCCATGCCGCACAGACGGTTTGCAAATGTCTGGGCAACACAAAAATCATCGCTTTATACGGAAAAATGGGCGCCGGAAAAACAACTCTGATAAAAGCGCTGTGTTACGAAATGGGAGTCGAAGACAGTGTTACAAGTCCGACATTTTCCATAGTCAACGAATATAAAGCTTCCGCTAACAAAACCGTCTATCATTTCGACTTTTACAGAATCAACAGTATTGCGGAAGCTTATGACCTCGGTTATGAGGAATATTTTTACAGCGGTGATTTGTGTTTCATCGAATGGCCGGAAATGATAGAGGAAATATTACCTGAAAATACTTTGCGTATATATATAAAGGTACTGGACGATGACCGGAGAGAAATAACTTTCTTTTATTGAAGATTTCGTGATGTATTGAAAAAGCCCAATTAGTATCATAGCCGTTTCAACTTATTTGTCAGCCCATTTTCCAGAGTGTCAGTAATTTCTTCTACGGAAAGTCCAGTCACTTTGGCAATGAGTTCCACTGTCATACTTTCTTTAGCACAGTTTAGAATGGTTTGAATGGTTTTTTGCCGCTCTCCTTCTTTCAGACCTTCTTTCAGCCCTTCTTCGTGAGCTTTTTTTCGAGCTTCTTCCCGAGCTTCTTTTAAACCCTTTTTAAACCCTTTTTCGAAACTTTCTTTGATAACAGATTTTTCCGTCCGGATGGCATCCCAATATTTGTCATACAGAGCAAGTTCTTCCGAAGTGAAACCTCCTTTTTCGCATATCTCTATCGCTTTGCGGATACACATGTTAGCCAGCAGATCTTGCGAAATGTCGGTCACACGCTCTTTCATTTCTTTCAGGAAACGCAGCCAGAGTACTGCCATCTTGCGATCCGACCAGCGTTCAGCTTTTAGTTTGGGCAATTCGACCATAACCAGTTCGATACTTTCAACCATCTCATCCGTATTTTCACGGCTGGATACCCGATAGCGGTGATAAAATTCAGGCGTTTGATGGTCGAAGTTTTCGTTATGAATACTCAGTGCATACACCGGACTGAAAGATGCGTAGTCATCACTGCAATCCATCTGTTGAACACAGATATTCGACCTCATGAACAACATGTTCGAAAAAGCGCTGCTCCATTCAATCTGCATCTCTACAATGAACTGGTGTTCGAAGTTATCCGTGCAGCGTACATCAACTAACGAAAATTTTTTGAGCAGATTGTCAGGTACCAGTTCGTTGGATATGTATTTGATATTTTTGATTATCCGTTCCTTACCGAAAGGCAACAGCGCATTCAAAAAACTGATTAACAGGTCGGGATGATTGCCGAAAATGCGTTTGAATATAAAATCATTTTTGGGATCCAGATAGTGTGCCATTTTCTATTCTTTTTTTTGTTTATACTATTTTTTGGACACAAAGGTAACGCATATTTATTACATAAACCGAATTTGATTTGAACATCATGTATGTAATACAGATTTTTGTTCATTGTAATTAACATTTCCATATTTATTAACCCGGATGTATTTATTTTCTGTATCAAGACATTCAGGAAACAAAACCGGCTGAATTGCGTTTTATGTGCGACGGATTTGAAACAGGTTTCAACATGAAATATGATTTAGCGAAGAAACTGCCGACGCCTATACCAAATTATTCAACTCGTCTATTATGGTTTGTAACAGTGTTTTTTGTTTGCAATACAATTTTTGCGCAAACATCCGATACTTCACTGTTTGTAGGTGAAATTCCGGCAAAAGCGTCGCCGAAGTTCAAGGTTGCGGACATCGCCGTACCTGCACTGATGGTGACATACGGCGCGGTTTCGCTTAACAACAGGACATTGAAGAAATGGGACAGTCAAATCAAAACAGGCCTGTACAGAAAACATTTACTCACTCATGCCAGTTTTGACGACTATTTGCAGTTTGCGCCGACAGTTGCAGTTTTCGGAATGAAAATTGCCGGAGTGAAAAGCTGCAACCGACTGTGGGATATGATTACTGTTTGCGCGCTCAGCAATTTGCTGGAAACAGGAATAGTACACTCGCTGAAAAACGTTTCGTCAAGAGTGCGTCCGGACGGTTCGGCAAACAATTCGTTCCCTTCCGGACATACGGCTATGGCTTTTGCCGCGGCAGAGTTCCTGCGTATGGAATACGGACATAAATCCGTATGGTTCAGCATTGGAGGATATACTGCAGCGACAATGGTCGGAGTCGGACGAATACTCAACAACAGGCACTGGTTGAGCGATGTAGTGGCCGGAGCAGGCATAGGCATACTTTCCACCAAAATAGTTTACTTAGCATACCCGTCATTACAGAAAATATTTCGCAAAAAAAACACGGGAAACCTGAAACCGGTTTTTTATTCTTCGTATAAGAACAACGCTTTTTGCCTGAATGTAGTATGTGATT
>JAISDK010000225.1 GCA_031264875.1 Prevotellaceae bacterium | reverse complement strand
TATCATAATCTTTTTATTTTTTTAAATGAGAATTTATTTATTAATTATATTATGAACACAAAAATGAAACGAACAAAAGTACAGAGCCTCTATTCAATCGCTCTGATTATCGGACTTATCCTGTCCGGCACGGTAGAAGTTTCCGCACAAAAATGGCTGGAAAAAGCGTTAAAAAAAGTAGACAACGCGCTGAATGAAGTAGATAAAGTATTGACCGAAACAGACAAGGTGCTGGGAAATCCCGTCGAACAGGCGGGTGCGACGCCCGGTTACGAAAGCGTTACGGTCAAAAGCTTCAGCGCCGACGTCGATTTTGTGATTGAAAGCTGCATTTTCGACGGAAAGTTGCTGATACTGAACTTTTCGCTCAACAACCGCGGAAAGGATTTACAGATGGGGAGTTTCGGCGGCAGAAAAACCCTGCTGATGCCCAACGTCGAAACCAAATTTTACGACGACCTGGGAAATGCCTGGCAACCGGCTTACGTGACTGCAGGAGCCGCGTGGCGGTTCGGCACGGATGGCGCAGATTTTGGCTTGCCGGAAGGCGTGAAAGTGAACGGAAGTATCGGTATCACAAAATTCGACCGCAAGGCTACTGTCCTGCAATCGGCGACCATTGCCGGCTACATCCGCGACGATACAAAGTCCGAAAGCAACGGAAAATATACGCCGTTCAGCATTTCGCTGAAAAACGTGCCGGTTTATAAGGCAAAACAGTTGCTGGGCAGGGACAAAGCGCTCTTTACCAAAGAAAAACCGGCGGTCGAAGGCGGAAAACCTTCGGACTGTACGGTAAAATCGGTCGTGATTACCGAAAGAAATACGCAAGTGAACTTCACTTACACCGGCTCGTATGTCGGCAATATTTACGTGGACGATTTTGCCTCAATCCACATCCTGGCTGGCGGAAAACGCTATCCGCTGACGGCAGCCTTCGGCATTGCAACAAATAAACACCAGCGCGAATTTTATGCCGGCGGTTCACAGCAGGATTTTACGCTCGTTTTTGAACCGCTTCCAAAACCGTCGGAAACGATTGATATTCTTTTCGACGACTGGATATGGAAAAATGTGCGGCTCTTAGACCCTGTCGGACTGAACATTCCCGAAACCAGAGGCATTCTCTCTTTAGACGACTCCTACGACCGGCACGACAACCGGAGACGGATTACGGCAATGGAAAGAAATGACCTGAAAATCAATGCTATCAAAAACGACAATTTCGATACGAAATGGACTAACAGTCAACTCTCTGCAGGCAAGACAATTTACAAAGGAAAAGAAGGAAGCTTGCAAACTATTTTATTTATTGAAAAAGAGCAGGCAGTAAACGAATTTCTGGTCAGTTACAATCCGGAAGGAAATCCGGTTGATTGTATTTCGATTGCTTCCATCAGCGCGTATGGCGGCGACCGCGGCGAGGGTCTGGTGCAAGGCAATACGGTAACGGCTTATGCCGGATATGAAGGGATTGTAACATACAATGTTTATCATATTACCCCGGAACTTAAATTTGAATTTATTTCAAAAGAAGATCCTGAAGAAGATTAGTTACAAGTCTTAATGATAAGTATTTTTATAGTTTTTAATTTTTAAACTTATTTCGTATGAAACAAAAAATTTTCAGCTGCATCGCAGCAAGTGTATTATTCTGTGCAACAATGTCGGCACAGGTATTTGTTATTGAACGCGGCAGCAATTCGCTGCCCTATTCCAACATCAAGGCAGCAATAGATGCCTTGCAGGACAACGACCACCTTTATCTCCCTCCTGGCGAACATAGCCTGGAAGGATATACATGGGAAGGATATGAAGGAACACAAAATCACTCCAACACCGTTTGTGTAAATAAAAAAGTATCCATTTACGGCGGGGGATGTTCCAATGGAGCCAATTCCACCGTACTGAAAAGTGGTGCGCTAATTATTGGAAAAGACGCCGAAGGCTCGTTAATCACCGGTATCCGATTCGATGGTTCTTTTTATTTGGACAATGTGTCCAATTGTATCGTTTCGCGTTGCTTAACAAATAGTACTTTCTATCTAACCGGCACAGGAGATAACAATGTAATTACCGAGTGTGAGTTTAAATCTTCGATTAGCAGTACTTCATCACCCTACATCAGTAACAGCAACAGTGGTTTAAGCTGTATTTTCTCGAAATGTATTTTTGGCACTTACTCTAATACATTAAGGGCTTCGAATGTATATAACTGTATGTTTAAGGCTGCTGCGTCCGGTGTTTTTTATAATTGGGCTGTGAGTAACAATATATTCATTATAAGCACGAGTGCAACGCACAGTCAATTCAAGATATCCGGCACCCAAAACACATTCGCTAAAAACCTGTGGGTAGGCGGAGTGCCTAATGTCAGGGCAGAAGACAATAACAGTTTAAACCCGGACAATGAAATAGCGAAAGAGCCTTACGCCAATGTATTCGTTGACGCCGATGCTGCTGACTATCACTTGAAAGACGCATGCAACGGTAAAGATGCCGGAACCGACGGCAAGGATGTGGGTCTTTACGGAACAAGCGTACCGTTCAAGGAAAACAGGCTGCCGGCGATTCCGAACTTTTCCTTAAAAGCAATATCCCCGGAGACAGACGCCACCGGAAAACTTCC
>JAISDK010000196.1 GCA_031264875.1 Prevotellaceae bacterium | reverse complement strand
CCTGAAGTATGTTACCGTAAGGAGCGTCCTAAGGTAAGACCGGTGACTGGGGCTAAGTCGTAACAAGGTAGCCGTACCGGAAGGTGCGGCTGGAACACCTCCTTTTTGGAGTATCCCTTTTTTAACGGATTTGTTTTAACATTATCCCTTTTCATTCTTCTATGTTAATCAGTCCCGTAGCTCAGTTGGCAGAGCACTACACTGATAATGTAGGGGTCAGCGGTTCAAATCCGCTCGGGACTACCTACAGAGCGAAGAGGCTGGAAAACTAAGAGAACTGTCTCTTGGTTTATTAGGGGAATTAGCTCAGTTGGCTAGAGCACCTGCCTTGCAAGCAGGGGGTCAAGGGTTCGACTCCCTTATTCTCCACAATCAAACATTAAACGGTTACAGCAAAAGTTGTAATCGTATTTTTATGTACAATTCGAACACAATGATGAAAATTGCCGCAGGTTACGGGCTTATTTTAGGCTTCGTCATGATTGCCGTACAGATAATAAACTATATTATCGGTGTGCCATTACTTATGATAGCGACATATATCGGAGGAATTATTTATACAACAGTTATATACCGGGAGAAATCTTTAAACGGCGTCATCAGCTATGTAAATTCGCTACTTTTTGGCACCCTCGTTTCGGGGTTCACTTTCATTATTATAGGAGTATTTTTATATGTACTGATTTCATTTAATCAGAACGAGTTTCAGCAAATTTTCAATGCCATACTTGAAAATATGAAAGACAAAGGATATGCCGTCTCCAATGTTCCCGAAAATCTGATATCCAATCCTGTATTTCTGCTTACCTCATACCTGCTCACAGGCCTGTTTTCAGGTGTGGCAGTTTCGGCAATCACTTCGATATTCACTAAAAAAAAGTAATATGGATATTTCAATCATCATACCGTTATATAACGAGGAAGAATCTATTCCTCACCTTGTTGAGTGGATTGAGCGAGTCGTATCCGAACATGGATATTCCTGCGAAATCATAATGGTAAACGACGGCAGCAGCGATTCGTCATGGGATGTCATAGAAAATCTCTCTATAAACAACAAAAATATCAAAGGCATAAGTTTTCGTCGCAATTACGGAAAATCTGCCGCTCTTCATTGCGGTTTCCAAGCGGCACAGGGAGATGTTGTCATCACTATGGATGCTGATTTGCAGGACAGTCCTGACGAAATTCCCGAACTGTACAAAATGATTAAAAACGAAAACTACGATTTGGTTTCGGGCTGGAAAAAGAAACGGCACGACAACACGCTAACCAAAAATATTCCTTCTAAAATATACAATGCCACAGCCCGTAAAATCTCCGGAGTCAAGCTTCACGACATGAATTGCGGATTGAAAGCATATCGAAAAGACGTTGTGAAGTCTATCGAAGTTTACGGGGAGATGCACAGATATATCCCCATAATTGCCAAATGGGCAGGATTCTACAATATTGGGGAAAAAGTAGTGGAACATCGGGCAAGACAGTACGGTAAAACGAAATTCGGGCTAAACCGTTTCATTCACGGTTATCTGGATTTGCTTACCATAATGTTTATCTCCAAATTCAGGAAAAGTCCAATGTATTTTTTCGGAACTGTCGGAAGCCTTATGTTTTTTCTTGGTTTTCTGGCTGCCGCATGGTTGGGCATTTACAAAATATACTGTGTGTCAAAAGGAATACCTGCAGTTCTGGTTACCAGCGATCCGTATTTTTACATCGCGCTTACGGCTATGATTTTAGGAACACAACTGTTTCTTGCAGGTTTTTTAGCCGAACTGATTTCACGCAGTTCTTCGGAAAGAAATAATTATTTGATAAATAAAACAATTTAAAAGTATTTGACATGGCAAAATTTGAAACTGTGTATCCTGGCAACCTGCGGACGGAAATCACTCATCTGCAATCGGGAAACACTTTGATAACTGATGCTCCTGCAGATAATCACGGAAAAGGCGATTATTTTTCTCCAACCGATTTACTGGCAGCAGCTTTGGGCAGTTGTATCCTTACCATTATGGGAATAGCTGCAAGAACCCACGGATTCAGCATTGACGGCACTTCCATGGAAACGACAAAAATAATGGGTTCAAATCCCCGCAGAGTGGAGGAACTGATAATTAAAATCACTTTCCCTCACAACAGATATTCTCAAAAAGAGTTGAAAATACTCGAAACCAGCGCAAGAGAATGTCCTGTAGCAAACAGTTTGCATCCTGACCTGAAACGAACTGTATCGTTTATCTTTAAAGAAGACTGAAAATGTTAGTCCGGATATGGGACAGTCTGGTTGGCTTGGTCTTCCCCAATCTATGCGAAGTTTGCGGAACGACGCTCGTACGTGGCGAAAAGTACATTTGCATGCTGTGCCTGTATAAAATGCCACGCACAAGATTTTGGGAAAAGAAAGACAACGTCGTCGAAAAACTGTTCTGGGGCAAGGTAAACATCGAGCGGGCATGTTCCCTGTTCTATTTTCAAAAAGGCAGCAACTACCGTACCGCGATACATAAGCTGAAATATAAAGGCAAGTAT
This sequence comes from Prevotellaceae bacterium, assembly GCA_031264875.1. Taxonomy (GTDB): domain Bacteria; phylum Bacteroidota; class Bacteroidia; order Bacteroidales; family UBA932; genus JAIRLF01. Next base: position 2,149 of record JAISDK010000196.1, on the reverse strand, counting down.
AACATCGGACTACGACTTGGCGAAGAATTGGGCTTCTATCTCGCAAATTCCCCACTGTACAAGGATATCAGTATGATTGTACCCATACCTCTGCATCCTGAAAAGGAAAAACAGAGAGGCTACAATCAAAGCGAATATATTGCCCGCGGCATTTCAAACATAATGAAGCATCCTCTGGAAAAGAGAAGTGTCGTACGTACAATATACACTGAAACACAGACAAAGTTACGCACAATCGAACGCTGGAAAAATGTCATGGCAATCTTTGAGGTGAAAGACAGTTACAGGCTTGAAGGAGAACATATCCTGCTGATCGACGATGTAATCACCACAGGCTCGACAACAGAAGCCTGCGCATCAACTATCCTGAACAGCTGTAAATGCAAAATCAGCATCGCCTCAATAGGATACGCGGGTCATTAACGATATTTAAAACCGGGTTATTACGTCATGACATATTGGCGATAAATTTTTTACTCACAACAACAGTTATCGAACAGGGTACGACTTCAAAAACAAAAGGAGAAAATCCCAGAGCTTCCCCGTCGATTTCTATGGGCGACGGCGGGAACGATTCTATTTCAATATGTTTTCCCTGCGAAGCCACTACTCTGGGATGTGTATAGATCTTACCGTTATACAGTTTCCGAAAACTTTTCAATACCCAGAGCTTGTTTATTTTCTTTATTATGGTAATATCGAGCAGACCGTCGTCAAATATAGCGGCAGGCATGGGTTTCATTCCGCCTCCGTTGTACGGTCCGATTCCGATAGCTGCGTCGAACATGTAATCGTCAAAAAACAGGTTACCGTCAATCTTTATTGCAAACCGCTTGCTTTTGTATCTCAGCAGAGCCTTAATCACGCCGATAATATACAGTCCCCTACCCTTTCTGCCTTCGTCCTTCATTCTGCTGAAAAACCTGTTGGCTATGGCGTCAAAACCAATACCGGCAACATTGGCCATATATCTTTTGTGAGTTATCATGGTTTCGTTATACGTGATAAGGCCAACATCCTGACGTACGGTGCGACATTCAACGATAGCCTTCACCGCTTCGCTGTAATATCTCGGAATACCGTACATCCTTACCCAGTCGTTACCCGTGCCTACGGGAATGACCGCCAAAAAGATATCCGTAGTCGGAACCCTGTTCTGAATAAAGATGCCGTTAACGATTTCATTGACCGTGCCGTCGCCGCCAATAGCCATAATTTTTCTGTAACCATCGTTAACTGCCTTGACTGTAAGTTCCACGGCATGGTATTTTTTTTCGGTGAATACGCACGTAAATTCCACTCCGTTTCTGTTAAGCTGATTGGATATTGTCGGCCAGTCGCGTAACCCGTATCCCAAACCGGCTTTGGGATTCACAATAACCATCCATGACTCTTTTTCCATTTCTATTTCATAAATTTAAATTGTTCCTGTTAAAATATTTTTCTGCGATTCAGGGCTTTACGGTATTCGCTGGCATTCTGGTTATGCTGCTGCAAGGTTTTGGCAAAAACATGATAACCCGAAAAATCAGCCTTTGCACAAAAATACAGGTAATCATGTTTGCCGTATTTCAGAACGGCATTGACCGCCTTTTTATCCGGAATACATATCGGACCCGGAGGCAAGCCACTGTGTTTATAAGTGTTATACGGGGAATCAAATTCCGTATGCACATTCAGAACCCGCCGTATAGAAAAATCGTTGAGAGCATATTTGACAGTAGGATCTGCCTGCAGCGGCATTTTTTTACGCAAACGGTTGATATACACTCCCGCAATATTCGAAAACTCGTCATATTTCGATGATTCCTCGACGACAATCGACGCCAGAATCATAACTTCTTCTCTGGTAAATCCCAGTAATTTAAGCTCGTCAAGCCTTCCTGAAGTCCAGTATTTATCGTATTCTCTTTTCATGTCTCTGAAAAGCTGCTTCACATCTCTGTTCCAGTAAACATTATAAGTATTCGGCATAAAAAGCAAAATACTGTTTTGCGGAGTAAAACCCAGTTCTTTCAGAAAGACAGAATCATTGAACGTATTCAGCAACGACACCGAATCGGCTTCTATCTGTTTCGACAGTATGCCCGCCAGCCTGTATTTTGTACGGATAACACCGGATATGACCATATTGACGGGAGCCTGCTGT
>JAISDK010000136.1 GCA_031264875.1 Prevotellaceae bacterium | reverse complement strand
AATCTGTTTAATATGGAATCAATTAACCGGTTTCATGACGAATTTATCAAGGGACGTCCCCTGATATATATTCTTACGGGAAATGAAAGTAAAATGAATCTTGATAAGCTGAATATCAGGAAACAAAAGCTGAGTTTAAAAGATATATTAACCGAATAAATATGAATATACAGGAAATCATCGGGACATTAGACCTCAATCCGCATCCGGAAGGCGGGTTTTACAGGGAAACCTGCCGCTCGGAGGTCATGCACGGCAGGCACAGCGTTTCCACTGCTATATATTTCCTTTTGCCTAATGGGGATGTGTCGCATCTGCACCGCATTACGTCTGATGAAATCTGGCATTTCTATTTGGGCGACGCATTGGAAATAACCGAGATACTGCCAGATAAAACGCTAAGAAAGACCCTGCTCGGCAAGGATTTGAAAGCCGGACAGGTATTGCAATATTGCGTCTCTGCCGGACACTGGTTTGGCGCGGCGCCTTGCGAGGGTACGGAATTCGCACTGGTTGGCTGCACCGTCGCACCCGGATTCAGTTTCGATGATTTTGAACTGGGAGACCGGCAACAACTGCTGAAACAATTCCCGGAATATCAGGAAGAAATACTAAAGCTAACATAATTTATATGAGACAGAAAACAATCGGCGTCATGGGTGCAATGCCCGAAGAAGTAAACGGCATCATCCAGCTCCTGACAGACAGTGAAGAAGTCCGGCTCGGCATGAGAACGTACTATACCGGACAACTGAACGGCGTCCCGATCGTAGTCGTGTTTTCCCGCTGGGGAAAAGTAGCCGCAGCCACCACCGTATCTACTTTAATCCTGCACTTCAACGTTTCGGAAATCATCTTCACCGGCGTTGCCGGCGCTATTGATTCCGGACTGAACGCGGGCGACATCGTTATCGGGAAACGCCTTATCCAGCACGATTTGGACGGACGTCCCCTGATGAAACAATTCGAAATCCCCCTGCTCGGCGTCCAATACCTCGAAGCCCCGCCGGAAGCCCTGGAAAGAGCCGTAAAAGCCGTCCATACACTGCTAGACGGCAATCATTTATTCTCCGCTGTCGGTGAAAAAGAATTACGGACATTCGGCATTGTAAAACCCAAAGTAGTGGCCGGCGATATTGCGAGTGGCGATCAGTTTTTTGCCAGTTCCAAAGCAAAAGAAGAGCTGTTACAGAAACTTCCCGGCGTCCTGTGCGTCGAAATGGAAGGCGCCGCAGTAGCTCAGGTCTGCTACGAGTACGGCATATCGTTTACCGTTTTGAGAACCGTTTCCGATACAGCCGATGAACAGTCGCACATTGATTTCCCTGCTTTTATTGAAAAAATATCGAACAAGTATTCTATTGAGATCGTTAAAAACATTCTTCAATGTCTGTAAATAAACTTATAAAATATAATAAATATGGAATTAGATAATACATCTGTATGGAAATGCAAAAACATTAAAGACGTTAAAAAAGCGCTGGAAATTGTCAAGGAACTGATAGACCAGCATGAATTGACAAAGGCGGCAAAGGAAGCTCGCCATTACACAGTACGCGAAGCGGCAACTAAAAAACTGACCGATCAGGCCGTGCTTACCAAAATCGCTAAAAATGACAAAGATCCTTATGTGCGCAGAGCGGCAATTGAAAAACTGACCGACCAGGCCCTGCTTGCCAACATCGCAAAAAACAATAAACAGTGGCTTGCGCGGGAAGCGGCGGTTGAAAAACTGATTGACCAGACTGAGATTGCCGACATTGCCGTGAATGATAAACAGTCTTATGTATGTAGAACAGCGCTCAAAAAACTGACTGACCAGGCTTTGATTGCCGACGTCGCAAGGAATAACGGAGACTGGATGATGCGTGAAATAGCGGTTGAAAAGCTTACTGAACAAACTGTGCTTGCCGACATCGCCAAGAATGATGAAGAACCCTTTGTACGCCGTAAAGCGGTTAAAAAGCTTACCGGACAGACAGAACTTGCCGACATCGCCCAAAATGATGACAATTACATTGTGCGTTATACAGCGGTTGAAAAATTTACCGACCTGAGTCTGCTTGCCGGCATTGCTAAAAATGATGAAAATCATCATGTGCGCCATACAGCGGTTGAAAAATTGACCGACCCGGCTTTACTTGCCGACATTGCTAAGAATGACGAATATCCCGGCGTGCGCCGTGCAGCGGTTGGAAAACTGACCGATCAGGTCTTGCTTGCCGACATTGCTGAGAATGATGAAGATTCCTGCGTGCGCTATGAGGCGAATTACAGACTGACCGATTAGGCCTTGCTTGCCAACATCCATCTAATCGTTCAATAGCCAGTCAATTGCGTTTATTTGTTTCACGCCGTTATGACTCTCTTTTTCGTAGTCCATTGTGATAAGCAACCGTTCGTTATAATCGGGAATTTTTGCGAATGGCGCAAGTTCCCTGTCGAGTGTTTTTTGTTCTTTTACGCTTAATGCCACTTGAATATATTTTGTGTAGCCGTCTTTGCCTCTTGCCACAAAATCGACTTCAAGATTATCGGCTTTGCCAATCCAGACCTGTTCGGCGCGGCGCTGCAGTTCAAGAAAAATCACATTTTCGAGCAAATGCCCTGCATCTGCCGAAAATTCCTTGCCCAACAAAGCGTGGCGCAAGCCCAAATCGACAGGATAATATTTTTCCTGCGTTGACCTGTGGTAAATAACCAATCCCGGTCACTACCTGAAACGTAAGTTCGGCGCAGTCAATGCACCCCCTTCGTACCTTACAATGAGGCTTTTTATAAGCAGCACATTAATTCCAGAAATTTTCGTCAAAAAGTCGGGCTATAGATTTGTGTTTGGAAGTTAGAATCATTGTTCGGGTTAGTGTTTCACCGCTGATCGGCAATTTGATTTTCAAAGTTGTTATGGTTTTGGCAATATTTAGTA
>JAISDK010000089.1 GCA_031264875.1 Prevotellaceae bacterium | reverse complement strand
AGCATTTTGGACTCGAAAGAGGTCAAAATCAAAGATTTAAACTCCCTGAACGGAACGTTTGTAAACGGCAAACGCATTTCGAGCGAAGTATCTATCACGGCAACCGACATGATAAAAGTCGGCAATGCCCCGCTCGACTGGCTCAAATACCTGAACGAGCGCAAGAAACCCGATCCGCCTGTATTTAGCGGCGATGTGTCGGCCATCAAACAGAAGAAGACAATCGGCAGTCTGGCGAGCAACGATATTGTGTTAAGCCACAGCGATGTAAGCCGCAATCATGCGCAGTTGATTCAAAAAGTCAACGACGACATCGTGATTGCCGACAGCGGCTCTACCAACGGCACGTATGTAAACGGGAAGAAAGTCAGTATTCAGGTACTTCGCGCAGGCGACCGCGTGCTGATTGCCAACAAGTACCCGCTCGACTGGGAAAACATTTTCGGCAAAAAGCCGAATCCCAAACCCAAAGCGCTTAAAACCGTTCTTGTTTCTGCGGCGGCGGTCGCGACGATAGTTATCGGTATAATATTCTATATCAGCAGTGGAATGGCGCCGGAAAAAATTTATGCCAAGTACGAGAAATCGGTAGTAATGATTGATTTTGCCTACTACTATCAAGTCTATATTGATGGAAAACTGTATGGAAATTACGAAGGACTTAAAAAAGAAAAAGATAAAAAGAATCAAAAAGATATCATATATCCCGGCATATCCAAAGACGGCAATCCCCGATTTTTCAAAGGCACAGGAACTGGTTTCATCGTTTCCAGTGACGGCAAGATTGTAACCAACAGGCATATAGTTGCTCCATGGAACTATCCCGGTGAAGAAGAAACGCAGGAAATTGGCTTTGTAAGAAGTTTTATAGAAAATGTATTAGTCAGCGCTTCCATGAACAGTGATCTCAGTCTTCTTTCCAAAGTAGGTAAAGTAACTGTAGAAGGAAAATTATACGGAGAATATCTTGGAATTTACCTGAATGATACGCATAAGTCGGAAAGCAGTAAAATTCCCTGTCATGTATTGAAAGACAGCGGTAAGGATGAAATAGACATAGGCGTGATTCAAATAAATTCCAAATCACTGCCCAAAGAAGTGAAAAATATTGTTGATTTGACAAAAGCCGTTGTAAACGACGAAGACATTACACAGGGCGCATTTGTATATCTTATGGGATTCCCTCTCGGCGAAGCGCTGGCAAGCACTTCAAGCGGTATTAAAGCTGACCACCAGAGCGGAGAAATTACTCAGGTTGGCGACGAGTATCAATTTCGCCATAATGCAGCATCGTTTGGCGGAGCAAGCGGTTCGCCGGTATTCAATAAGCACGGGAATCTTATTGGCATACATCACGCGGGTTTGTCGGGCACTGAATTAAGAGCTCACGCTTACAATATGGCTATCAAGGCAAAATACGCAGTAGAACTGGCTAAATAGTAAAAGATTATGGCAAAGAAAAAATGCAGCAAGGGACACGAATACAGGGGCGATAAATGCCCGTACTGTCCAGGTACTGACCCAAAATTGCGTCCGCATAAGACACGACTGTTCGGCACAACTATTCGCGAAACGATAGACATACTTAAACACAAACCGTCGAAGCAGCAGAAAGATACGGTCGCGGCGCACAATCGCAAAATCATTCGTATAAGAATTGCCGTCAGTCTTGCGGGGCTTGTTTTTGCCGCTATTTTCTTCTTGACAACTGAAGAAAAAGGTACGGCAATTGGACTTGTCGGAACGGTAACAGGATACTGGTTGAAATAAAATTATTAAGAATAAGATAAATATTAAAATCATGGCAAAGAAAAAATGCAGTAAAGGACACTTTTATGATTCCGCCATTTACGGCGACAACTGTCCGTTCTGTCCCGGCGGGACAGTGGTGAATGACAATAACTGTGGCAGCGGCAAAACCGAAGGCTATTTCGGCGAAACCGAGGCAAATCAGGGCGGAGGAACTGTCGGTGAAACTATCGGCAGAGGCATGCCAACCGTTCCAGTCGGAGGAAATTCCGGCGGCATTGGCGGCGGTACGGTTATACGTCCCGCAGGCGGAGGAGCGGGAACACTTTCGGGAAAAAGGATTATGGGCTTGCTCGTTACATACAGCGTCCAGCCGACCGGGCAGGTGTTTCACATTTACGAGGGACGGAATTACATCGGGCGCGATGCAAGCTCCGATATAAGCATTCCAGGCGATTTTCAGGTTTCGGGCAGGCATTTTTCCATTCTCTATCGAATAGCAGACGGAAAATTCAAGTTCAAGGACGAGCAGTCGAGCAACGGAACATTTGTAAACGAAGCGCTTACCGACGAAGGCGAACTCAAAACTTTCGACGTAATCCGTATCGGATCAACAAAATTTATTTTTATTGCAATTCCACAAATACAGTAAAAAACGATGAAACAGAATACGGATTCAAATTTCAATTTCCTGCTCGTCGGCGCGGACAGTAATACGGGACGAGTGCGCAAGGCAAACGAGGATAGCATGACGGTGTTCGAAACTTCCAGCATGAAAGTCTTTGCGGTCTGCGACGGCATGGGCGGACACGTCGGCGGGCAGGTCGCTTCGCAGACGGCAACAGAGGCAATCAGGGATTTCCTGCTCAACAATATTACGCTTGACCCGCGCGAGGCAATACACAACGCCATTATCTTCGCCAATACTGCAATACTCGACAAAACCCGCCGCCAGCCCGAACTTTCGGGGATGGGTTCGACATGCGTAATGCTCGCTGTAACAGGCGACGGCAAAGCGTATTACGGACATGTTGGCGACAGCCGGATTTATATCGTTGCCAGCCGCCGCATCACGCAGCTCACCAAAGACCATTCGTTTGTACAGTCGCTGGTTGACGCCGGGCAGATTACCAAAGAGCAGGCGGAACACCATCCGCGCAAAAACGAAATCACCAACGCCCTGGGCTTGCCGAACATGCAGCCGCCGACGGTATGCACAACGCCGATAGAGCCGGAATCGGGCAACTGCTTCCTGCTTTGTTCCGACGGCTTGACGGGAATGGTCGGCGACGAACATATTCAGCGCATAGTAAGCAAGCACGAAATCCCCATTCAGCAGCGGACGGAAACTCTGGTAAAAATGGCTAACAGCAATGGCGGGATAGATAACATTACGGTTGAACTGGTAGAATTTGCACTTGGCGCTCAGCAAATAGGCGGCGGTAGCGGCAAAAAGCCGGCGAAACGAAAAAAAATGCTGATGTATCTCCTGCCCACGCTTGCGGTATTGGGCGGATTGGCGTGGTATTTTCTTGCAGGAGGAAAAGGGGATCCGCAGCCTCAGCCTCAGCAATATTCCAAGACTTTAAAGACCTTTAAATCTTTTACTCTGAAAGATTCCGCCGAATATAAGTCCGAGAAATGGATTTCGCTGGAAGTTCCCGTAAAAACTGCGGAAGTAGATTCCGTTTTCAGAGAATATTTGAGGGTTGAAGGGGTTAAAGGCTTTGATAACAGTTCCGCAAGCGTTTCCTTTAAATGGACGGAAAAAGATTTTTTTGAGACAAGCTTCACAATGACGTGTCCTTCCGACAGTGTGGATTATCTCATCACAGTTCATGTAAAACGTCCCGCAGAGAAAAAACTAGAGATCACTCCCAATCCCACTCCCACTCCCTCTGGCAAAACTGAAAGCATTCCTATTAGAATTGTGAGCGATACTATATGGATGGAATTGGCGATACCGCGGGAAATAACTTTTACCAATTTTAAGGAAGCAGAAAAAGTCAGGTTAAAATTAAAAGATGGCAGTACAATGACTTCCTTCTCGGATACGGCAGTAATAAAAGTAATCGGAACTGTCATAAACGACAGTGTCAATATCATGTGGATAAAGGGCGAAACGCCGCCACCGGAAGTTACGTTTACGGGCGAAGGCGTCAACGGAAAAATTTATCACATAACACTGCAGTTGAGAAAACTGGAGGCAAAGAAACCCGATAAAAAGGACAAAGAAGGATCCGATACAGGTATATTCAAATCCGATTCTGACTCACTCGACACGTTTTCATGTCTGGAGACTGCGCCGGGCGGAGGATATTTGTCTGAATCAAGATTTACAGGATTAAAGGATTTACAGGATTGGGACAATGAACACAGCTGTCTCCGGAATCCTGCAGATCAAATTATATAATTGATTCGATATGGGAAAGATTTCAATATACAATGTACAGGACACACCCATTGGTCGCGGCAGCATAGGTCAGGTCTATCCGGGAACCGATCCGCAGGGCAACAAAGTTGCCATCAAGGAAATATTGGATCGGCATGTAACAGAGTATCTAAGCGATCCGCATCGGAGCCGGCATTTCCATGGGTGTATCCATGATGGAATTCACATGCTGAATCAGCACCCGTTCATTGCAAAAACGTACGCTTCGTTTGAAGAGCGTGACAGGCTGTATTTAGTCATGGAATATATTGAAGGCGAAACAGTAGAGCAGTATGTGAAACGGCGGGGAGCAATTCCTGAAAGCGAAGCCATACATCTGATTCTTGATATTCTTTCGGCTTTGAATTATGCGCACTCAAAAGGCTACCTTCACCGAGACATCAAGCCGGGCAACATCATGATTCGCCCCGACGGCAGTCCCTGCCTGCTTGATTTCTGTATTGCAAGGTATATCGCTGATATTTCAAGGGGTATTTCTGATTCCGACATTTCATGGATCACTCCTGGCGCTGTCAACTATATGAGTCCGGAACAGGCATCAGGACTGAATACAGACAACCGTTCCGACATATATTCGCTGGGCTGTGTGCTGTTCTACATGCTTGCCGGACAGCACCCCATACAAAAGCAATCCGACGACTATGCCACACGGGTGAGCATTATTTATAATATTTGTAATAGCGACTTTCCCAAGGTCCGGGATTTTAACCCGAATCTGTCCCAACACATCCAGCAGATTCTGGACAGGGCAACCGCCAGAGACATGACAAAGCGTTTCCGCTCGTGCGCGGAGTTTGAAACGGAATTGTCAGGAGTGATACACAAACAGGATGAAACTGGCTGGTGGAAAGAAGTATATCAAAAGTTAAAGCAGTATATAAACAATATTATTAAAAAATGAAGATTTCAATATACAACGTACATGACAAGCCGATAGGTCGTGGCGGCATGGGTCAGGTTTACAGTGGAACCGATCCGAATGGAAACAGGGTTGCCATCAAGGAAATGCTGGCGCAGTATGTAAGCGACCCGCATTTGTGCCAGCGTTTTCATCAGGAAGTAAAGATTTTGAGTCAGCTGGAACACCAGTTCATTGTGAAGATGTACGCTTTGTTTGAAGATTGCGGCAATTTGTATTTGGTCATGGAATACGTAGAAGGCGAAACAATAGAGCAGTATGTAAAACGAAGAGGTGTGCTGTCCGAAAGGGAAGCTGTTCTTCTGTTTGTTGATATTCTTTCGGCGCTGGAATACGCGCATGAAAAGGGATATGTACACCGCGACATCAAGCCGAACAACATCATGATTCGTCCCGGCGGCAGTCCCTGCCTGCTTGATTTTGGCATTGCCAAGGACATGAAACGCACAAGCAGCGGCAGCGGGCTTACCACCACTTTCGGCATGACCATCGGCACAGTCGGCTACATGAGTCCCGAACAGGCGGAAGGACTGAGCATCGACCACCGTTCCGACATATATTCGCTCGGCTGTGTGCTGTTCTACATGCTCACCGGACAGCATGCCGTAAAGGAAGAATCCAACGACATCAAAACCCGGATTGCCATTATCAGCAAACCGTTTCCCAAAGCCCTTGATTTCAACGCCAGCCTGTCGAAAGACATTCAGCGGATTCTGGACATGGCGACCGCCAAGGATATGACTAAACGTTTCCGCTCGTGTGCGGAGTTTAAAACGCATTTGTCGAAATTGATAAAGGAACCGGACAACGGCAGTCCAAATTCATTGCAGGAACAGTTGAATACCGTTCAAAAACAACTGAAAACTGTTGAAAAAAGCAGGCGGAAGAACAAGACTGCGTGGATTGTCCTGTTGATTTTCGGACTGCTTCTCAATTTTGTGCTGTTTGGCGTTATTGGCGGTTTGTCAGAGGATTTGGATTATAAGGATACTAAAATTTCATCGCTTAACCGGAATTTGGATGAAAAAAATAAAAAAGTTTCCTCACTTGAAAAAGAAATTAGCGCTCTAACAACTGAAAACAGTAAACTGAAAGACCAATCACCGATTTTGTATAAAACAACTTCAAAAGTCGATTATTATTATGTGGAAAGATGCTACGAATCTTATAAAAAGACAAACTGTTACTCCAACCCTGATTATCTTTTAAAAGTTTATATGACTAAAAATGGGTATGGACTAACAGAATATGGCTGGTTAAAAATGTCTAATTTGAAAAAATACCAGTAAAATGGAGATTCCTGTATATAAGGTGCCGGACACGCTCATGAGTCGATTTCCCGATATATCGGACAAGTGGGGGGAACGCTCCCAATCGTTGGGGGAACGCTACCGGTCGTTGGGGGAACGCTCCCAATCGTTGGGGGAATGCTACCAGTCGTTGGGGGAACGCTACCAATTGCCGGGGGAACGCTGCTCCGAACAGTATAACAAAATCTGTTTAAAATTTATTTAGTAATGTGTAAAAAATAAAATGGAAAGATTTTATTCTACTCTAAAAATTCCGGACGGGAAACCGGCTTTATGGAAACCTGAATTTATTTTCGGTAAAACAGGTCTGAAAAAATGCTTCGGATGCTTGCCCGAAGGGCAAAACCAATCGGCAAAATGCTTTGGGCTTAAGCCCGAAGGGCAAAACCAATCGGAAAAATGCTTCGGGCTTAAGCCCGAAGGGCATAATCGGTCGATTCATGAAAACGGCAATTGCCGTTTCGGCAAAACAGGGTCAAGACAACAAAACGGCAATTGCCGTTTTGATAAAACAGGGTCAATTCATCAAAACGGCAATTGCCGATTTGATAACACAGAGTCAATTCATGAAAACGGCAATTGCCGTTTTGATAAAACAGGTTTGCGGGATGTAATTGCCATCTTATTTTTTACACATTACTAAAGAAAATAAAATGAGCGCCGAATACAAAACATTTAACATGAGGCGTACTGCATAAATAGTAGAGACGTGGCGCAACACGTTTTTACGTTTGTTTTTGGGCTTTGCAAGGCAGAGCCTTGCTTTTAACACGACGTAGTCTGGAGACTACGCCGAGCGAAGGACTTTAATCGACAGCATTAATCCTTAACTTGACGACATTGGTCTCCAGGCCAATGTCATCAAGTTAAGC
>JAISDK010000060.1 GCA_031264875.1 Prevotellaceae bacterium | reverse complement strand
AACTTGACGGCATTGGGCTTTAGCCCAATGTCGTCAAGTTAAGAGAATGAGGTAATGAGGTCAGGGGAATATAATCCTGATTCATTGCTACTGAGGTAGTTTTGTTATTTAAATTAGGTAAAAATGAGGTTGAACTCGCAATTAGAACGAGGGAATAAACCTCATTTCAACCCTATTTCCCTAACAAAACAACCTCAGTAGCAGTATTAATAATTGAATTTTATCAACCTCATTACCTTATTAAGGTATGCGAAATAAACAAGATATAACAGATATTATTTAAGCGATTGTATTGCCGTCAGCTTTAGCTGACGGATAAGAAAATACAGGATAAAAGCCAAAGACAAGATGTACAAAAAGTTCCGTCAGCTTTAGCTGACGGAAATATTTTATCACAAGAGATTAAGAAAACAGTCAATTTATTTCACACCAATTCCATAGCGCCTGAAAATAATATTTTGCATAGAAACTGATATATTACTGTTGATTTCATAAAAATGTATAATTTTGCATCCTTGAAATAAGGAATATCAAGAATATGGAAGATAAAAAACGCATCATTGCCGTAAAGGAAGCGCTCATAACGGAATTATACTTCGCACGGGATAGTTTTGTAAACTGCTTCATTTGGATGAATATAACTATAATTGTGCCACTATTAATAAATATTTTATCATGAAAGCAAAAAATCTTTTTACAGGACTTCTGTTACTTCTTTTTATCAACTGTGCTATGGACGACAGCCTGCGTGTCGAAGGACTTACATGCGAATATCTTGTCGATCCGCTCGGCATCGATACGGAAACACCCCGTATCAGCTGGAAATTAACCGACTCAAAGCATGTCAGAGGACAGCGCCAGACGGCATTTCACGTTCTGATAGCAACAACACCCGCAAAACTCCGCGACAGTGAAGCCGACGTCTGGAACAGCGGAAAAGTCGCATCCACTCAATCACATCTGGTTGCCTGCGACAGCGTGCAGTTTCAATCCGGAGTCGATTATTACTGGAAAGTACGGGTGTACGATTGCGACGGCAAAGCCTCGGCATGGAGCAAGACCGCCCGTTTCTCAATGGGTTTACTCAACCGTTCCGACTGGAAGGGAGACTGGATAAAGCATCCCGCCGCAACGCCCGAAAAACATATCTGGTTTCGCAAAAAACTGAAACTCGACAGTCGGGCAACATCGGCATTTGCGTACGTCGCCACCTCCGGGTACCATGAACTGTACGTTAACGGACGCAAGGTCGATGAGCGAGTGCTGGCTCCGGCAGTTTCACGCATCGATAAGCGGATATTTTACGTAACATACGACTTGGCGCCTCTGCTTGAAAAAGGCGATAACGTGCTGGCATTATGGTATGGTCCGGGCTGGACGCGCAATAACTATTTTGCGCCTTTAACCGATCAGTCCATTTTAGTGCAGTTAAATGGCGAATTGAAGAACGGCGAAAAATTCACCCTCCATTCCAACCCAACATGGAAATGCGCCGAGAGCTACAGTCGCAACAGCGGAAAATTCCAGTTTGTGGACATGGGAGGAGAAGAAGTTGACGGACGGCATTATTCCACAGAATGGAATACGGTCGGGTTCGACGACAGCCAATGGGCAAATGCCGTAACAACCCTACCGGTAAAAGATAATACGGAAGTGACATTGTCGGCTCAAATGACGGATATTTCGCGGATAGTCGAAACAATTCCCGCAAAGGAGATTATCGATACCATTCCCGGCGTTTTGCGCGTGGACATGGGCAAAAGTTTTACCGGTTATCTCGAAGCGAACTTTAACGGCCTGAAAGCCGGAGATACGGTGGTTATCAAAATATCCAACCGTCGCGATATCCACCCCGATTTTATCGGCGAGCATATCGGAAATAACGCCATCGAAGAATTTAAGCAAATACAGTACTATATTGCCCGCGGCGAAAACGGCGAGAAATTTCGCAACCGCTTCAACTTCTTTGCCGGACGCTATATCCACTTTATCGGACTGAAGCAGAAGCCCGAACTTGCCGACATCACCGGTCATGCCATATCACGCGCCGCCTGTCGCACCGGTTCCTTTGAATGTTCAGAGCCAATGTTTAACCGCATGTACGAAATCGACCGGTGGACATACGAAATGTGCAACACCGAAGGCGTAACGGTTGACTGTCCCAATCGCGAACGTTTGGGATACGGACCCGAAGGCGCCTACCAGACCACATGGGGACTGGGTTTGCCATGTTTCGCAAGCGGAGCATATTACGTCAAGAATGTACGCGACTGGAGCGATGTGCAGGCGCCCAACGGTCGAATCAACTACGTTGCCCCGCAGATAAGCATAATGTATGGCAGCTCGCTCAACGGCGCGGCAAACATGAACATCGCCTATGAACATTATCTGGCCTACGGCGATAAAAAAATACTGGAGGAAGCATACCGTACCGGCAAAAAATGGATTGAATTTCTGAACACCTATGTAGTTGACGGAATGTTAACGCCCTTCGACATAGACGGATATTTCCTTGGAGAATGGGTCAGTCCCGGACCGGTATTTGAATACGGCGGTACTCCGCAGTCCCTGTTTTTCAACAACAGCGTATATGTCATGACGCTCGACCTCTTTATCCGAATTGCAGAAATATTGGGACAGAACGGTGAAACAGCGTCTTACCGTGAACAGCTGGAAACAGCCCGCATTAAAATACACGAAAAATACTATGACCCGTCGATCAGCAGTTATCTCAGCGGCGACCAGGTACGTACAGCGCTTGCGCTTTTCACCGGTATTGTTCCCGATTCCCTGCGTCCGGCGGTACTGAAACATCTGGAAAACGACCTGACCGGCGAACATCCCTATTTCAATATCGGAAGCTTTTCACGCTATCAGTACTTTCACGTTCTGTACGCTCATCCTCAATTCCACGAAATTATCTGCGCGATACTTTCACGGACAACCTGTCCGGGTTACGGTTATTTTATAGCCCGTGGCGAAACAGCATGGCCCGAAATATGGGAAATCGATCATCGACATTCAGCGCTGATACATACCTCATACGCCGGTATTTCATCATGGTTCATCAAATGTCTTGCAGGAATCGAGTCCGACGTTGCCGATCCGGGTTACCGTACATTCAACATACGCCCGAATGTGGTAAAAAAACTCTCGTACGCCAAAGCGGAACTGGAATCGCCCTACGGTACAATCAAAAGCGGATGGCGCAGGGAAAACGGAAAGGTAATTTATGACATCACCGTTCCGGCAGGCTCAAAAGCGAATATTTATCTTCCGGCAGCAATTTCACAAATAACGGAAGACGGACAGCCGCTCGAAAATGCTCGGGGAATCCATATCGTAAGCAGGCAGGGTAACGAAACCGCCATTCAGGCAGAAGCGGGGAAATATGTTTTAACCGAGAATCCGAACTGATGGCCGCAAAACGAACATATTCGGGCTGTCGAAGGGAAGATTCGGCATTACAATGCAGAAATTTAAATGATATAATCTTAGTATCCACCGGCATATCTCCACCGGCAGGATTTTTGTTGCAGAAAATTTGCCGGATTGAAAAAATAATCTATACCTTTGCACCCCCATTTTTATGGGTTTTAGGATCATAATGTAGTATTTAGTTAATTAAAAAAAGAACAAGGTAAAGTGAACACTTTAAGTTACAAAACAGTATCAGCAAACGCATCCACAGTGAATAAAACGTGGTACGTTATCGATGCTACCGATGTAGTTTTGGGGCGTCTTGCATCACGAGTGTCGTTAATTCTGCGAGGCAAGAACAAACCGGACTTTACCCCTCATGTTGATTGCGGAGACAATGTAATTATTCTCAACGCTAAAAAAGTGAAACTGACGGGTAAGAAGAAAACAGACAAGGTGTATGTGCGCCATACCGGCTATCCGGGAGGCCAACGTTTTGCTACCCCCAAGCAATTGCTGGAGAGCAAACCAAACGCCGTGATAGAAGCTGCCGTAAAAGGTATGCTTCCAAAAAACAGACTTGGCGCCAAGCTATTTCACAACCTGTATGTTTATACAGGAAATGAACATCCTCATGAAGCGCAACAACCAAAACAAGTTACATTAAAAGAGATTTAAAATAGACGATGGAAGTAATTAATGCACTTGGAAGACGAAAAGCTGCTATTGCCCGGGTTTATCTGACTGCCGGGACAGGAGTTATCACAATCAACGGTCGCCCGTTAGACAATTATTTTCCCTCCAAACTGTTACAGTATGTGGTGAAACAGCCGCTTGCCGTAACCGAAACCGAAGGAAAATACGACCTCAAGGTGAACCTGAACGGAGGCGGAATCAAAGGCCAGGCAGAAGCGTTGCGACTGGGTATTGCCCGCGCCATCTGTAAGCTGGACGCCGAAACATTCAGAGCGAAATTGAAAGCCAGCGGATTCCTTACCCGTGACCCGCGTAAGGTTGAACGTAAAAAACCGGGACGTCCGGGAGCGCGTAAAAGATTTCAATTCAGTAAACGCTAACAAAAATGCAGTTTTTCTACAGCACAGCGTCAGTTACAAATTATCCCTCGATATGCAGGATAATGCTGCGTTGCGGAAAATTTTTCCGATTGGAATTAAGTCCACTACGTGAAAAATTGATGAAAAGAGTTTAAAAGTTAAAAATTAAAAAGAATTAAAAAATGTCAAAGACAACATTCCAGGATTTACTTGATGCAGGCGTGCATTTCGGTCACATGAAAAGAAAATGGAACCCTAAAATGGCTCCCTATATCTTTATGGAAAAGAACGGAATCCATATTATCGACCTGCATAAAACCGTTGTAAAAATAGATGAGGCTGCCAGAGTGCTGTACAACATTGCACGCTCGGGCCGCAAAGTATTGTTTGTTGCTACCAAGAAACAAGCAAAAGATATTGTTGCAGAAAAAGTTAAAGCTATCGATATGCCATACGTAACCGAACGCTGGCCAGGCGGTATGCTTACCAATTTTCCTACAATACGTAAAGCCGTAAAGAAAATGAATTCCATCGATAAAATGCTTAACGATGGAACAGTTGAAACACTGTCGAAACGCGAGAGACTGCAAATCTCCCGCCAGAGAGCCAAGCTGGAGAAAAACCTTGGTTCCATCGCCGATCTTTCACGTTTGCCTGCCGCTCTTTTTATCGTTGACGTTCAAAAGGAAGCTAATGCAGTGAAAGAAGCCAAACGCTTGAATATTCCGGTTATTGCAATAGTTGATACCTGCTGTGATCCTACAAACATTGATTATGTTATTCCGGCAAACGACGATGCTGCAAAATCTATTGATTTAATCGTAGGTATTGCCTGTGACGCAATGAAAGACGGTCTCGACGAAAGAAAAGGCGAAAAAGAAAAGGACGAAACAGTAACAGCCGGTGAAACAGCGCCGGTACGCGTTAAAACAAGATCCCGTAATAAAACCAAAAGAGACAACAATACGCGCGAAGACAATGCACGTACACAGTCTCACTAAAGTATTACAATATAAATTATTAAATTCATAATAGGAGATTTATTAATTATGGCAGAAATAAAGGCAACTGATGTTGCAAAACTGAGAAAAATGACCGGCGCAGGCATGATGGACTGTAAAAATGCTCTTGCCGAGGCCGATGGAAATTTCGACCGCGCCCAGGAAATTATACGCGAAAAAGGAAAACTGGTTGCAGCCAAACGTGCTGACCGTGAAACGACGGAAGGCGCAGTGATTGCCAAAGTAAACGAAAATGCTACGGAAGGAATCCTGGTAGCTCTGGGCTGTGAAACGGACTTCGTTGCCAAAACAGACGATTTCAAGGCGCTGGCCAACAAAATAGCCAACGCGGCTATTGCTGCCCTGCCAGATGACAAAGAGGCTCTGGAAGCAATTACCGTCGAAGGTTCTGCAATAGCTCAACTTATTAGCGACCAGACAGGCAAAAGCGGAGAAAAACACATTATCGCTTCATACGAGAGAATTTCGGGAAACCATCTGGAATCCTATATCCACATGAACAACAAGCTCGCTACCATTGTCGCTTTTAACAAAACCATTTCGGTCGAAGCAGGAAGAGACATAGCAATGCAGGTTGCGGCGATGAACCCTGTGTCGATAAGCAAAGACGTCTGTCCTCCGGAAGTTATCGAGCGTGAACTGCAAATCGGCAGAGAGCAGGCCCGTCTGGAAAATAAACCGGAAAATATGATAGAAATAATTGCCGAAGGTAAACTGAAAAAATTCTTTAAGGAAAATACCCTGGATTCCCAGGATTTCATTAAAGACCAGAAAATATCTGTAGGTCAATACCTGAAAAACATCGATCCTGAAGTATCAGTTACAAGGTATGTGCGTTTTTCTTTGAATGATTAAAGTGTTTTTCATATATAAAAATTTAAATTGTTAATGAATTTTAAGGCTGCTCGAAAGGCAGCCTTATTTCTTTAGCAGGGCCGGTCAATCCTGAAAATAACCGGGTTCCTCAAGCAGGATGTCAAATTTCAACCAGCAGGCTTTGGCAAAAAGATTCTTCTGAGGAACTATTAAGTAGAAAAAATCCCTGTCGTAAACAAGCGGATTGCCGTAATCGTCTGAACGGCTATCGGCTATTGGATTAATATAACATGTCAGGCTGTCGGTGTCGCTTTCTACTGTCATGACATACAGCGGCGCTGTAGAACGTATTTGCTGCTTTTCGTCATCCGGAATATTCAAGTTGCTGTCGAATGAAATGCTGTTGAAATAACTTAAATAAGCCTCCATTTTAAACCTGTTGAACAGAATGTTTTTGCCCTGCATGTCATACAGAAATATACTGTCGGCTACTTTAATTGAAAATGAACTGCATGGAGTTTCCATGTTTTCAATTTTCAGGTATTTTATCTGTCCGGCATTGAGGGAAAAAAGTATATTGTTTTCCCAGAAGGAGGGTTCCATAACAATGTAATCACCAAACTCGATGTCCCTTCCCGGTAATTCCAGAACATAAGGCTTTTGTTTTTCGTCCGTCAAACCGATCGCTTCCACATTGTCCTCACCGGTAGTGAGTAAATAGTAGCTTTTTACGGTTTTCTTCCCTTTAAATGCCTTTACCAGGATTCCTTCGTCGATTATCTTTTTACAGGGATATGCCGAATCGTACATTTTGGGAAGAGGATACCGCACTTCGATACCGGAAAGTATTGTCATTAGGTTTGAAACGTTCTGCATATTTGCTTTGAACGATGAAGCCAGCCATTCGCCGTCGCCCGTTTTTGAGAGTACAATACGGTCGTTCCTGTCGCTCAATTCGATTCTGGAAATATTTTCAATATCCTGCACGGCAAAGTTACTGCCGGAATCGATGCAGCCAACAGTAGCTGCACACCCCGACAGTATTGCGACAATATACTTTATGGTGCGAAGATTCATTGACGCACAGTATCGTAAAGTTTTTCGAATCTTTTCATTTCATCGGCAACACCGTATGCCGTAAGGTCGAAATGGGTTGGAACGATAGAGATATAGCCGTTGCTCAGCACTGTTTCGTCGGTTCCTTCCGCTCCCGATTCTTCGTTATGATAATATCCTGTAAGCCAATACAGTTTTTCGCCTGTCACCGGGTCCGGCTTCATTATGAAGTCTTCGTTCCACATGCCTTTGTTTTGGCGGCATATCCGTATTCCCTTTATTTTGTCGAAAGGTAAGGCGGGAATGTTCACGTTCAAAGCAATGCCTTTCGGTATTCCGTTTGTCAGGACTTCCTGCACAATAACTTTTCCGTATTTTACCGATGCCGAGAAGTCGGCGTCCAAAGAATGGTCGCACAGCGAAAAACCTATCGAAGGCATTCCCAGCATTGCCGCTTCGATGGCGGCGCCCATTGTTCCCGAGTAAATCACGCTCACCGAGGAGTTTGAGCCGTGATTGATTCCCGAAACCATTAAGTCGGGCTGACGGGGAAGCAGGCAACTCATGGCAACTTTAACACAGTCGGTCGGCGTTCCC
>JAISDK010000305.1 GCA_031264875.1 Prevotellaceae bacterium | reverse complement strand
ACTATTGTGTTAAATATCATGAAATGGAAAAGCTGAAATTTGTTTTTTTTATAACTTCAGAAAAGTCCTTTTTATGCGGATTTTTGGGTACACGATTCTGAACACCCTACCCGTTGGGGCTTGATGGAGAGGGTACATTTTCTACACAGGGCGTTGCCTTGTGCTATTGATATCGCTCTTTCAGAGCTTTTTATGGCTTAAATTGACGACATTGGGCGTTACCCTATGCTATTAATATCGCTTTTTCAGAGCTTTTTATAGCTTAGCCTGATGGCTATGTCCTTGCGGAGTTGTGTTGTAGAGACGTGATGCATCACGTCTCTACTCCGATCTGTGTTGCGCTTGTACGGATTATACGCCGTTTATTTGCAACAATGAAGCAATATACAAAACCTCGCTCGGCGTAGTCTGGAGACTACGCCGAGCGAAGGCTTATCCGTCATTGCGAGGAACGAAGCAATCCAGAAAGTTCACATTGTTATATGTTATTAATTTTTCTTCCCATGAAATGGATACCGGCGTCAAAACCCGAAGATTGAAATTGTTATAGAAAACACGATAAGCAATATAAAACTTTGAAAGGGTGATATTATAAAATCATAAATGTATTTCTAATTGAACAAAAAATCCGCATTACATACACGATGATCAAATCAAATTCGGTTTATGTAATAAATAATCATTACTTTTGCGCCGCGAAATTAAAACTAATTTAATATTAACAGTCATGGCAATTAAAAACAGGGACAAAAAACAGAAAGGGAAAAACCTCTTTAAACGCAAATCTTTTTACATATTACTTGGAGTGGTACTGGGCGCAGGCACAGTTGTTTCACTATATCTGACATCGGTGTATTTCTCGACAGACGAATCGTGCATGATATGCCACGTACACCCTCATGTGAAAGACAGCTGGCAGCTATCCGCGCACATGAACAATGCGAGCGGAACAAAAGTACACTGTATCGACTGTCATCTACCTCCCAAAAACAGCACATGGGCGCACTACAGCGCCAAGATGAAACTTGGCATAAAAGATCTTTGGGGATATATGACAAAAGACAGCATTGATTTTGAATGGGACAGGCTTTCGGAACTCGAAACAGCAGTGACATATATTCCCAACGAATCGTGCAAGGAATGTCATTACAACCTGTTTCCCGCCGGAATAAGCGACGATGCGGTTACAGCCCATCTGTATTATGAAGAAAATGAAACAAAACTGAATCTCCAGTGCATCAGCTGCCATTTAGACGCAGGACACTACAATCCGAATTACAAACATGCCCGACTGACTTTCGACCAGGACATTCTGGACAAGGACACAAGCCTGTACTATAAAACATCAACAACAGTTGCCGAATTTAAGAGTTATACCGAACAGATTCCCGGTACCCCCGTATCGTTTGAAATGCTTGCCATTCCGGGCGGATCGTTCAAAATGGGCAGTTCCGACAGCGAACCCTTCCACAAGGACGACGAATATCCCGTTCATACGGTAACAGTCAGTTCCTTCTTCATGTCCGAGCTGGAAGTAACCTGGGACATGTACTGGTCGTTCTATTCAAAAACGATGAGCGAAGGCCGTATTCCCCCCGACGAAGTATATGCCAATAACAGCAATCCCGACGTTGATGCCATTTCGGGACCCACCCCTCCATTCGGACTGCCGGATCAGGGCTGGGGCGGAGGCGAGCGTCCTGCCATCACCATGACTCACTATGCCGCAGAAACTTTCTGCCAGTGGCTGTCGCAGGCTACCGGAAAAAAATACCGTCTGCCAACGGAAGCCGAATGGGAATATGCCGCACGCGGAGGTACCGAAACACCATATTTCTTTGAAGGAAGTCCGAAAAGCTATTCAAACGAAGGCTTCTGGAGGAAGTTTTTTGACGCCGACACCGAGGAAATATCGCAATACGTTGTCTATGGCAACAACAGCCGAAACCGTACGCAGACTCCCGACTTTGTCAAGGCCAATCCTTTCGTACTGAAAAACATGCTGGGCAACGTAATGGAATACTGTGCCGACAAATACGACGCCCAATACTACAGCAAGCTCGGAGACAGCGCTTCCGATCCTCTGAATACCGAAGGTGACGAATGGGTTGTTCGCGGAGGAAACTATGCTTCGGATGCAGCGGATGTACGGTGTGCCGCACGCAACTTTTCCCGACATGAGGAATGGCTGAAAACCGATCCGCAACAGCCGAAAAGCATCTGGTGGTACTCGGACATTCGCAGTACAGGTTTCCGTGTTGTCTGCGAATTGCCCGGACAGCTGAAAAACTGAGAGACGGGAACAGATGCAGTCATAACTTGCGGATACGAACAGCATAACCGTTCACCGGACGGCGGAATTTCATGAAAATATATAAAACGCCTGTTGTCATGCACGCTGTTGCGGATATTTGCAGCTTGCAACTTTTTTGTAAGTTTGCGGAATTGTTTGACGTTTATCTACAGCTGTATGTTTACAGCAATAATGATTTTGAATTGATGCGACATGAATGATTTCAACGATAACATTCTCAACACAAAAATAATGTATCTGCCCGGAGCAGGCCAGAAAAGGGCGGAATTACTGTACGGCGAACTGGAGATAGCTACTTTCCGCGATCTGCTCTATTACTTCCCTTTCAGATATATAGACCGGACGCACTTTTGCGCCGTCCGTGACATAAATCCCGATTTGCCGTATGTTCAGCTGTATGGAGAAATCGTCTCGGCCAGAACCGAAGGACAGGGAGGAGGTAAAAAAAGGCTTGTCATGCGGTTTTCCGACGGCACGGGAACCATTGATCTTGTGTTTTTTCAGGGTCTGGCATGGATAAAGGAGAAAATTAAGCCCGACCGGAAATATACAGTATTCGGCAAGCCGGCACTGTTCAACGGACAAGTCAATATGGTACACCCCGAAATTGACATCCCCGAAGCGGAAAATCCCGGAGCCTTCTCAACAAACATTAACGGAATCTACAGCTCCACCGAAAAGCTGCGAAGCTACATGGGCAACAAGGTATTTGTAAAACTGATGTTCAACCTTCTCAATCTTGTACAGAACAAAATCCATGAAACCCTTCCCGGCTATCTTCTGAACAAATACCGTCTGCTGACATTGCCCGAAGCGCTGCTCAACATCCATTTTCCCCAAAGTCAGGAACTGCTTGTCAGGGCGCGTAACCGGCTCAAATTCGACGAACTGTTCTATATCCAGCTTGGAATACTGTACCGGAGGGCGACGGTGGCAGGCGCAACTCGGGGACTTGTGTTCGACAGGGTTGGAGATCGCTTCAATTACTTTTTTGAACACAATCTGCCCTTTTCCCTCACCGAGGCGCAGAAACGGGTGATCCGGGAGATGAGGCGCGACATGGGCAGCGGCAAGCAAATGAACCGCTTGCTGCAGGGAGACGTGGGCAGCGGAAAAACGCTGGTCGCCCTGATGATTATGCTTATAGCTGCCGATAACGGATATCAGTCGTGCATCATGGCGCCCACCGAGATACTGGCTGCCCAGCATTATGCGTCGGTAGTGCAGTTTCTGAAAGAAATGGATGTTAAAGTAAGCCTCCTGACCGGCTCGACAAGGAAATCGGAACGCACGGTGATCTATAGCAAACTGGCTGAAGGAACAACGGATATTCTTATCGGTACCCACGCGCTGATTGAAGACAATGTGCAGTTTAAAAAACTCGGACTGGCGGTGATCGACGAGCAGCACCGTTTCGGAGTTGAACAGAGAGCAAAACTGTGGAACAAGTCCGAAACCATGCCGCATGTCCTGGTGATGACGGCTACTCCGATACCGAGAACGCTGGCCATGACCGTCTATGGAGACCTGGACGTGTCGATTATCGACGAGCTGCCCCCCGGCCGAAAACCGGTGAAAACACTGCTCTTCAACGACAGCAAGCGACTGCGGGTGTTCGGATTCCTGAAAGAGCAGATCGAGCAGGGACGGCAGATATATATTGTGTATCCTCTGATAAAGGAATCGGAAACAATGGACTACAAGTTTCTTGAAGACGGATACGAAAGCATAGTGCGCGCATTTCCTCCTCCCGAATACGTTACGGCAGTGGTACACGGCAAAATGAAAGCGGTAGATAAGGACTTTTCGATGAATCTGTTTGCATCCGGAAAGGCCGATATAATGATTGCCACCTCGGTTATCGAAGTTGGCGTCAATGTGCCGAATGCCTCCGTGATGGTTATCGAAAGCGCTGAACGCTTCGGTCTTGCGCAGCTGCACCAGTTGCGGGGAAGGGTCGGAAGAGGCGCTGACCAGTCGTACTGTCTGATGATGTCGGGCTACAAGCTGAGCAAGGAATCGCGGAAACGGCTGGAGCTTATGGTTTCCACCTGCGACGGGTTCAAAATAGCCGAAGAAGACATGAAAATGAGAGGTCCCGGAGATATCGAAGGCACACAGCAAAGCGGTCTGCCATTTAAACTGAGAATAACCGATTTAAGCAAGGACGGCGAACTGCTTGAAGCTGTCAGGAAAATAGTCGAATCCATTCTGCTTGAAGACCCCGCCCTGTGTCGCGACGAAAACAAAATATTGAAATCTACTCTCGAAAACGCAGACGCGCAAAAGGATTTCAGCAAAATATCCTGACGGTGATTTCATCGTTTTCAACGTTTTCAACTTTCAATTTTCAACTGAATCAGCTTTATCACGTTTTTTGCCAGATTTTGCAGGGTACGGATACCTTCGCCGTCCTGTTTGAGATCGTCGGGAGAGAGTCCCCGCATATTATTCCAGTAGGTCGATGAGGCAAGAGGCATTTCCGAAATGGTAAAATATTTGTTAAGGTTTTCAAAAGTCATCGAAGCTCCCGAACGTTTAGCTGTCACAACGGAGGCTCCGGTTTTGTAGCGGAAATTTTTGGATTCGGAGAAGAAAACTCTGTCTAAAAATGACTTTAATGTTCCGGCCATGCCGCCGAAAAAACATGGCGAGGCAAGTATAATGGCGTCGGCTGCTTTCATAGTTTCAATCCATTCTTTCTCTTCTTCGGTAGCATAGAGGCATCCCTTATCCCTGTTTTCGAGGCGACAGCTGTTGCAGGCGATGCAGCCTCTGATTTCGCTTTTGCCAAGGTGAATTATTTCGAAATCGACATGTGCCTGTTCAAATACTTCTCCCATGACCGAAAGGGCGTATGCAGTATTTCCGTTTTCATGGGGACTTCCGTTTATGGCAACTATCTTTTTTGTTTCATTAAGACGGCGCTGTTCGCTGCATTTTATCAATGCATCTGCACTTTCCCGCATGGCAATCGTTGCTCCGACCAGTCCTGCGGCTTTAAGAAATTCCCGTTTTTTCATAACCGCTATACATGTTATCTGATGAAGTTTGTAAATACTTTTTTCTCCTGTTCGGGTTCCGCATCTTTGGAATGTTCCCTCATTTTCAGTATCCAGGCCATGTTTCTGCCCAGCATTTCCATTATCTGGATTCCTTCCTGGTCGTTTGCAGCGTCGCCGGGAGCGAGTCCGTGGATCACGTTCCAGTAGCTCGACGAGGGAATGATCATTTCGGCAATGCTGAGATAGTGGTTCAGCGCGTTGAAAGTCATGCTTCCACCGGTACGCCGCACGGCTACTATCGATGCTCCGGCCTTATGCCTGAACCAGCTTCCGTTGACGTTTGCAACATAAAATGCGCGGTCGAGAAAGCATTTCATCGTTCCGGCTATTCCCGAATAATATACCGGAGAAGAGAGGATAATGCCGTCGGCGTCTTTCATTTTCACCAGCGAATCGTTGAGCATGTCGGTTGTAATGGAACATTTACTGTCCCTGTTTTCTGCACATTTGTTACATGCAAGGCATCCTCTGATGTATTTGCCTCCCACATCGATGATTTCAAATTCGATGCCTTCTTCCTGAAGTATGTTACCTGTTATATTCAGTGCAAATGCGGTATTTCCATTTTTTCTCGGACTTCCCTTGATCGCTACTACTTTCATAAGATTTCAACTTAACTGTTTGTGTTATTATTTTATTACTTTTCTTATTACCTCGTCTGCTATTTGTTCCATCACCTCATAGCCCCGGGCGTTGGGATGAACGCCGTCGGAGCCATAAGATTCTTTCAACGCATGATTTTCGTTGTGCATGTGGCTGTAGTAGTCCACATAAGCGAACTTGTGTTCGGCAGCGTATGCTTTTATTTTCGCATTGAGCGACTGTATTTTTTCGGGAACGTTCTGTATTTCCTTTTTCCACCGATATTGCCCGACAGGGGTAACGGACGAAAGAATGACTTTGATTTTGCCGGCTTTAGCCAGCTCGGCCATTGACTTGATGTTGCCCAGGGTGAAATCCTCGTCGTAGGTTCCTGTATTTTCGGCAATATCGTTTGTGCCAACGTTGATAAGCACTGCTGCCGGCTTCAGGTCTATCACATCCCGGCGGAAGCGCAAGAGGAGCTGCGGACTTGTCTGTCCGCTGATGCCTCTTCCGATATAGTTATTGGAGGTGAAGAAGTCGGGACGCTGTTCCGCCCAGTTCTGTGTGATTGAGTTTCCGATGAATACAACGCGTTTTTCATTTTTTGCAGGCTCCGGCAATTCGGAGTTTGCTTTGGCATATTTCTCAAGGTTGATTAGCTGATTGTATGTTTGAGCATTCCCCAGAATGCCGAAAATTAATATGAACGAACATATTAAATAGCCTGTTTTCATGCACCGTATTTTTATTTGAGACCGTCAATCACTCCTCTGAAATATCCGATGGATTCGGCCAGCCCTGCGAGAGGGTCGCTCATGTCTTTTTCGAACTCAAGACTGCAGGCGCCGCTGTATTTTACCTCGCGGAGCATGTGCACAAAGGCCGGGATGTCGATGACTCCGCGTCCCATTTCGCATGTGCGTCCCGCTTTGCTGGCTGCGGTAACGTTTTTGATATGAATATCGAATACGCGGGTATGGTATTTCTTCAAATCGGCTACCGGGTCTTTGCCGTTGCGGGTGTCATGCCCTACGTCGAGACACATTCCGATTCTCGGATCAAGGTCTTTTACATTATTCCATACATCGTCGGCGTCGGGATATTTGTCGGGCATGTCAGGCCCGTGGAGGTGAATGGCATACTGCATGTCGTATTCTTTCACTTTCTTATCGACATACGGCAGCAGGCTGTGCTTTGGGACGCCGACAATCAGCTTGACGCCTACTTTTTTTGCGTATTCAAATGCGTTGTCCACTTCGGTCTCGCTGTTCATGTATATGGGGCCAACTGCGTAGCCGGTGACATTTGATTCTTTCAGCTGTGCATGAAAAGCGGCAATCTGTTCTTCGTTGCTGTTCAGCGGCAGATGAAAATCCTTGATGCATAAGTAGCGCACGTCCATGCGCTGCATCATTTTGAGCGACTGTTCCAAATCGAACTTTACAAAACTGTAGCCTGCCATGGATACTTTAAACAGGTCTTTTTCACTGTTTTTTTCTACAGGGTCTTTCCCTTGTGTACAATTACTTAGAAGCGCCGGCGCTGCAATAGCAGCAATCAGTCCGGCGCCTGTCTGTTTTACGAAATTTCTTCTTGTTGTCATATATAGTGTTATTTTTTAAAGCCTCAAAAGTACTGACTTTTTTTTAACTGCAATTTTTTTCTTTAATTAAGATGGATTTGATTCCTGATCCAGTTCAGAATTACGTCCAGAGCAAGGGGTGAGAATGTCTGTTCGATGCTTGAGTATTCCGTATGCAGTCCGGTGGCACATTCCTGAAAAAGATGATTTAAGCCGGGCAGTACCATTGTCGTTACCCTGTTGTTTTTTCCCTTTTCAAGGGCGCTGCGAATAGCTTCCAGATTTGCTTTTGGGGTAACCTGCAAGTCTTTTTCTCCGTTGAGGGCGAGAACGGGACATTTTACTTTCTCCAGCGCAACGGCCGGATTGTAGCGTATGAAATAATGTATCCACGGACTTGAGATCTGCCTTATCAGCGTATTCATAAAGGCGTCTTCACTGATATTGCCCGGTTTCAGATTGGGATGCTGTGCGATTTCCTGCCTGAGACATGCTACTGCATCTTTGCGCAGTTGAGCGGTATCGGCAGTTTGAATGATTATGTTGTACAGTTTCCTGTTGATTTCACGGGCAATTTGAATATCTGTTTCACTCATGCCCGACGCTCTGTTGATAGCCTCCTGCTGTAGTAAAAGAAGCGAATCTCCTCGAACGCCCCCTCCTGCGAGAAGAATTATGAATGCAATGTTTTTCGACCGCGCTGCAAGCATGGGCGCTATGATGCCTCCTTCGCTGTGGCCTATCAATCCTGTTTTATCTTTGATGATTTCCTTACGGCTTTGCAGGTATTTCACGCCGGCTGCCACGTCTTTCGAGAAGTCATAGCTTGTAGCCGTCTGGATATTACCTGTGGAAGCGGCTGTGCCGCGGTCGTCAAAGCGCAGCACGGCTATTCCGTTACGTGTAAGGTAGTCGGATAAAACGAGAAAGGGCTTGTGTCCCATGATTTCGGAATCGCGATTCTGAGCGCCGCTTCCGCTTATCAGAACTACTGCCGGGAATGTGCCGGTTTTTGCAGGCAAGGTGAGTGTGCCGGCTAAAGTCACGCCGTCGTCCTTATTTTCGAAGGTGACTTCTTCTTCATGGTAGGGATATGGTTTCGACGGCTCCTGTGGACGACGCGGTTTTGCAGTTTCAAGCGTTTCCCTTGTCAGGTTCAATGCCATCGACATTTGCATTTGCTTGAACGTGCCGGTAATATTCCCGTCGGCATTTAAAACGCCTTCATATTCGATGCCCGCGCTGGCAACAGTCAGTTTCAAAACCTTGTTGTCAAAGCTCGCGGTGGTTACGGGGATACCCTTTGCTCCCTGATCGGGACTGTCCATCGTAGCGCTGTATCCTGTCGCCGTTTTCTGGATGTGAAAAACTATACGGAGCTGAATGCCCTGAATTTTTAAGATACCGTTCCATTCTCCCGAAATGTCCTGTCCCCAGCTGTTGAGGGACGCGACAACAGTAATTAATAAGATAATAAACCGTTTCATTATAATGTTGAGGAGACTTCTGTGTTATTCTTCCGGAGAGCCGAAGTCAGTTAAACTCTCCCAAAATGCTATCTGTTATCTTTTCTGTTATTCAAAATATTACGTATCTGTTCCACAGAAAGAGCTGTGATACTTGAAATGTCTGCTAACGACATGCCTTTTTGGGCTGCATTGATTACGATTTGAGTAAACGCAATTTCGATACCTTCATTTCGTCCAGCATTTCGTCCAATTTCGATGCCTTCATTTCTTCCAATTTTGATACCTTCCATCTTGGCATAATCTGTAAAGAGGCTTAAGCTCTCCAGTTCCATGACACTGTTATTATATTCTTTCATTTCTTCTTCTGTTAATTTATTTGTTGGCAGTATATAGTCGTATAAATCAATAAAAAGTTTATTCCGTATTTCTTCCGGACGATCTTTCAATATTTCCGCTTTCCTTTTCCTCAGCAAACACTTCATTTAAAAAGGACTTTAGCATATCCGCGTGGGAAAATATCCGGTGAAAACCGAAATCCGTTCTCGGGTTGATAAATATTCCCAGCGATTCTTTGTCGATTTTTTGACTGTCATTATCTTTATCCATAACACTGTTTTTAATCTATTGTTAAATATTAATGCTGCAAAAGTACATGAATATTCTGTATCTCCAAGCTAAATAATCCTGCGTAGAGCGATAATCGGATCCGCTTCAGGTCTATAATCGTACCCGTGTTAAAAGCAAGGCTCTTGCCTTGCAATCCAGTATTTCAGTATAAATAGTTGATTGTTTGCAGCTCGCAAAGCAGGAGCTTTGCTTTTAACACGACGTAGTCTGGAGACTACGCCGAGCGAGGTATTTTATTTTATAGGGACTTTAAAGTCTTTAAGGACTTTAAAGTCCTTAAAGACTTATCGGCAATAGCCCTTAAATGGCATGAAATAACGGGTTTACACCCTCGCTGGGCGTAGTCTCCAGACTACGCCGTGTTAAAAGCAAGGCTCCAGCCTTGTAATCCAGTATTTCAGTATAAATAGTTGATTGTTTGCAGTTCGCAAAGCAGGAGCTTTGCTTTTAGCGCGACGTAGTCTGGAGACTACGCCGAGCGAGGTGTACGACAAAAATCCGTTTTCCGGCTGATTTTGTCCTTTTCACTTAAGCGAAAAGCTTCTCGCAAACTTGTTTTGTCCTTCTCGCTTAAGCGAAAAGCTTCTCGCAAACTTGTTTTGTCCTTCGGGCAAATAAGAATAAAA
>JAISDK010000277.1 GCA_031264875.1 Prevotellaceae bacterium | reverse complement strand
TGCGTTGACGAACTGAAATGAATTAAGCGCTTCGATTTTTAACATAATCTCTAATATTAATGAATGAATAAATTTGAATGTATATTATTGTGGAAAGTCCATCGCCGACCGGATTCCGACCTTACATAACTGTGGAAAATTCCCCGACGACCGGGTTTCGACCTTACACGGTTGTGTAAAGTATCCCGACAGTCAAATTCCGATTTTACACGCTTATGTACACTCTCCCGGCGACTGGATTCCGACTTTACACAGTTATGTAAAGTTCCCCGACGGTCGGATTCCGACTTTACATAACTGTGTAAAGTATCCCGGAGTTGTCCGGTCGAATTTCGACGGTTGAAGTAAGATTTAAAAAAAATATCAAAAGCCATCGTATTTGAATATAGCTTCCCATTGTTATTTAAATATAAATGATTATATTCGCGCGCGTTACGCGCGCGCGATATTTTATGTGTGTGTGTGTGTTAGCAAAATATTTCATTCTGCCAAACATTTGAGAGTTATTTTTATATAAAAAAATATACATATTTATTGTTTATTTCTGCGGTACGGGGCGCTTGTGAGAAATATTTCATGTTGGTTGTCCAAAGCGCGACAAATAGAAGGGTTTTTATCAAAATACGCAAAAAAACTTAAAGATTATTTTTGTTGCCCGCGGCTGAACAGTTACCAAAAAACAAAGACTTATTTTTCATTTTATTCTGTTACTTTTTTTCAGAAAAAAAAGTACGATTAAGGAACATTTTTATCTAAGAGACACAAGCAAAAACCACAACAATACTATTTTGTCGCAAAATCGGACAAAAAAAAGGCGCTATGGAATATACTTTTGTGGTTGAATTTACAGATGCCGGTTTCACAGCATCCTATGTTCATGATTAATTTAAAATTTAAGCCACTAATGCACGAATTTACACGAATAGGAATTAGTATTAATTCGTGCATTAGTGGCAAAAAAATATAAACGTATGAAACACATTTTATTTCTTTTCTCTCTTCTCTTCTCATTGCAATTAATGGGAGAGACGCGTATTGTGAACCAGAAAACAGAATATCAACGCAACCCTGTCGGGTTAGATGTTCAGAAACCCCGTTTCAGTTGGGAAATGCAATCGGATGCACGGGCAAAAAAGCAAACATCTTACCAAATCACGGTATCCAAAGATTCGGATTTTGAGAATATCATTTGGGATTCGGGACAAACGACATCCGACAAGTCTGTTCACATAGCTTATGAAGGGCCAACTTTGGAACCTGCCACCCGATATTATTGGCGGGTATCTGTTTGGGACGAAAACAATGCGGCGATACAATCAACAGAGAATTCTTTTTTTGAAACAGGATTGATGAATAGCGGTTGGGGCAATGCCCGGTGGCTCAAAATTTCCGGTGCGGAAGAAATTCCGAAATATACGATAGAAATGGATTTTGAAATAAAGGATATCTGTTTTGGTCCCTGTTTTGCGGCAAAGGACGAAAAGAACTTTTATATGTGGCAGATTAATATAGGGACTGCCGGAAAAACCCTTTTGCGACCGCATGTCTATACAAACGGCGGAGCATCAGTGTTCTCTCAGACTGATATTACAAGTAAAATCAACTTACAGGCGAATCAGACTTACAGCCTGAGAATTGAGATTGACGGAAAAGTTGCAAAAACGTATATCAACGATATTTTGGTTGCCACCATTACGCGCAGTGAAAATTTCGGATATGGAAATTTGGGATTTCGTTATTCGTTTGCGGGAGACGTCTCTGAAAAATCGTATGCAGATAATATTAAGGTGACTGACAAAGACGGTAAGGTTTTATTTCAGGAAGATTTCGGCGGCTCTCTTTTCTATTTTTCCGGCGGAACGCTTGTAGACGGGCGGCTTTATTTAGATTCGGGCGGAAAAAGCGAGCAAAAAGTGTGGCAGACGGGTAAAGACGTGCCGCGTTTCCGACATGAATTTACATTAAGCAAAACAATAGAGTCGGCTCGCATTTACACATCTGGTCTCGGTGTTTATGACGTTTATATCAATGGTAAGCGAGTAGGAACACCTCTTGAAAATGGAAACTGCCGCTACGATGAACTGAAACCGGGCTGGACAGATTATCGTAAGACTGTATTTTATTCCACTTACGATGTGACCGGTTTACTGGCAACCGGAAATAATGCTGTCGGAGCTTATGTTACGTCAGGTTGGCTGACCGGATATGTTGCACATGGCAAATACGGTGCTCCTCCTTTAGGCTTTTTAGCTAAGTTAATCGTTCGATATACTGACGGAACTACGGAAAGCGTATACTCTGATACCAATTGGAAATCGTCGACAGCAGGTCCTCTTATGATGGGAAATATCTATAACGGAGAAATCTACGATGCCCGAAAAGAAAGCAATTGGACCACTCCCGGATACGATGATTCGGATTGGCAGAAAACGGAGGTGAACGATTATTTCCAGGGAAATATCACTGCGTTTGTTGGTCCGGCAGTGCAAGTCCGGCCGGAGTTAGAGCGTGCCGTTTCAAAAATCACGGTTTATGAAGGAAGCAAAAGCACCGGCACAACTTACGGAGAGATAAATGTAAAAAATGAGGTGTCGGGATTCGAGACCATTCAGTTGAAAGAAGGTCAGACAGCCGTTTTCGATATGGCTCAAAACATGGTTGGCTGGGTGAATTTCACCGTTAGGGGAAATGCCGGTACACAAATGAAATTTCGTTTTGCAGAAATACTGAATGACACGGGAAACAAAAGCCGCGGCGATGACGGACCCAAAGGAAGTCTTTATACCGCCAGTCTGCGCACGGCAAAAGCCTCGCTCTATTATACGCTCAAAGGCGATCCTGCAGGCGAATCGTATCATTCTTCTTCTACATTCTTCGGCTTCCGCTATTGTGAGATAACTGCCACAGATGATGTTGACATATTAGGTCTTCGCGGCGAAGTTGTCGGTACTGCAAACGAAGAGACTGCATCTTTTAAAACAAGCAACTCAAGCGTTAATCAGCTCTACAACAATGTCATTTGGTCACAACGAGGTAATTTCTTAAGCATACCTACCGATTGTCCGCAACGCGATGAACGGCTCGGATGGACAGGTGATGCGCAGGTTTTTTGCCGTACGGCAGCATACAATGCCGATGTGGCTTCATTCTTCCATAAATGGATGGGCGATATGCGCGACGGACAAGAGGATGGCGGTTTTCCCGACATCGCACCAATTGTGTGGCTAAACAGATGGGGGAACGCAGCCTGGGCAGATGCCGGAATTATTGTCCCATGGACAATTTATCAGATGTATGACGATATTCGTATTCTTGAAGAAAATTACGAAGCGATGGAAAAACACATGACCTATTTAGCAAGTCAGGCAGACGGCGCCTACTTATATAATGGCGGCGGAGTTACTTATGGCGACTGGTTGAACCCCGAATCAACAGAGCAAAGATATATCAGTGTCTGTTATTATGCTTATGATGCTAAGCTGATGTCGAAAATGTCTCTGGCGCTGAGTACTGCTGCAAATGATTCTTATGCTCTGAAAGCAGCAGCGTATGAAACGCTCTTCCAAAATATCAAATCGGAGTTTCAAACGAGATATCTTAATGCAAACGGTACTCTTAAGCAAACGACACAGACAGCCTACCTGTTTGCTCTGAAACTTGAATTGTTCAGGAATAATACGGAAGTCGAAGCGGCTGTCAAGTTTTTGCGTAATAAAATCTCAAATAACGGTAACAAGCTCAGCACCGGATTTGTCGGCACTTCTATGATCAATCAGATACTCAGCCGGTTCAATCAAGATGATATGGCTTACAACTTGCTCTTGCAACGCAATAATCCGTCCTGGCTGTACAGTGTAGATCAGGGCGCTACAACGATTTGGGAACGTTGGGATTCTTACACGATTGCAAAGGGATTCAATACTGTCGATATGAATTCGTTCAATCATTATTCTTATGGCGCTGTTGCCGAGTGGATGTTCAGATACATGGGAGGAATAGATTTGGATGAGGACAATCCGGGATTCAAACATATCATTTTACAGCCGACTCCGGACAACCGAACATCTCTCCCTGCGCAACAGGAACGCATCACTAAAGTTGAGGCCAAGCACAATTCTTACTACGGAGAAATCGGTAGTTCATGGACGCGCAAGAGTGACGGGCGGATTACCTACTCAGCGGTAGTCCCTGCCAATACCACAGCAACGCTGTATTTGCCGGTTATTGACAATGAAGATGTGATTTACGAAGGAAATACACCTGCAGATCAGGCAGAAGGAGTCACATTTGTAAAGATAGAGAATGGAAAAGCAATTTACCGGCTTCAATCAGGAAAGTATTCTTTCAAAGTGGAGGTTCCGGGCTATAATTCAATCGAAACAAATGAGTTGTTGAAACCTTTTGCAATTTATCCCAATCCTGTTAAAAATCAGTTGGTGATTGGAGATACAGAGAAAGCGTATGCAATTTACGATTTGACGGGAGAAAAAATCAGCTCAGGGAAGAAAAGCATTGTAGATGTTTCAGATTTAAAAGCCGGAAGTTATATCATTCAGGCAGAAGAATATGTCGGTAAGTTCATCAAAATAAGCAAATAAGGTTTATTGATATTTAAATATTAAAAAAAGTGAAGAGTTGTAATATTATCAAGGGTTTGATCCTGTTCGTTTTTGCTAATGTGTTCACAATTGTGCCCTGTAGCAGTCGGAATGTTCCCGTAAAAAAAGATTTTAAAATCATTAAGGCCCAGTATCAGCAGATGGCTGAGAAAAACACAGATGTGAATTGTGTTCCGCGAACAATCAATAAAGAGGGCAAGCCGATCTGTACAGATATTGAGGACTGGACAAGTGGTTTCTTTGCAGGTTCGTTATGGTATATCTACGACTATACTAAATCCGGCAAATGGAGAGCAGAGGCTGAAAAACGGACAGTTGCGCTTGAACCATTGCGCAACTTCACCGGGCATCATGATATAGGTTTTATGGTTTATTGCAGTTTTGGTAACGGTTACCGCCTTACAGGTAATCCACAATACAAAGAAATTATTGCAGACGCAGCCAACTCACTTGCCACCCGGTTTGATCCTCGTGTAGGACTGATTCGTTCCTGGGATAATATCCATCTCCGGGACTCAGAGTACCTGGTAATCATTGACAATATGATGAATCTGGAGTTGTTATTTGAGGCAGCTAAAATAACCGGTAATAATCATCTTTATGACATTGCCGTTTCTCATGCCGATAAGACGCTGAAGCATCATTATCGTCCGGATTTCAGTTCTTACCACCTGGTTGACTACGATTCTATTACAGGAGAGCCGCGCAGAAAGATGACGGTACAAGGCTTGGCAGATTCATCTGCCTGGAGCCGGGGACAAGCTTGGGGTCTCTACGGTTTTACAATATGTTACAGGGAGACAAAAGATAAACGTTACCTCGATCAGGCAGTAAACATAGCCGATTTTATACTGAATCATCCAAACCTGCCGGAAGACAAGGTGATGTATTGGGATTTCGATGCTCCCGGCATCCCGAATGAAGAAAGGGATGTGTCTGCTACCACAATAGCCGCTTCCGGATTGTTGGAACTTTCAAAATACGTATCTCCGGACGACCGTAAAAGATTTTTCTCAGCGGCTGAAGAAATGCTGGTAAGTCTCTCCGGTCCCGATTATTTAGCAAAAAAAGGCGAAAATGGAAACTTTATCCTGAAAAAAAGTGTGGGTTCACGACGTCACAACAGCGAGGTGGGTGTTCCGCTCAATTATGCCGACTATTATTTCCTGGAAGCGCTTATCCGGTACGACCGGTATTAATTTATGCCACGAATGCACGAATTTACACGAATAGGAATTAGTATTAATTCGTGCATTAACGGCAAAAAAAATATAAACGAATGAAAAGAAAAATGTCTTTAAGTAAAATACTTCTTATTCTTATAATAATCTCAAATTATAATATAGAATATGTATTTTCTCAGCAGAAACAATCAAGAGAATTGAAATTCGAAAAACTTAAAAAGGAATTTGCAAACCCGTCAAAATCATTCAGACCGGCT
This sequence comes from Prevotellaceae bacterium, assembly GCA_031264875.1. Lineage (GTDB taxonomy): Bacteria > Bacteroidota > Bacteroidia > Bacteroidales > UBA932 > JAIRLF01. The sequence continues at coordinate 127 of JAISDK010000277.1, read as the reverse complement.
CCTTTAAATGATGCCAAAGCAGGTATCATCGCTTATAAGCCATACGAATTTGATTTGTCTCCATTTTTGAAAAAAGGCAAAAACAAGGTGGAGGTAAGAGTGACAGGCAGCTTGAAGAACTTATTCG
>JAISDK010000247.1 GCA_031264875.1 Prevotellaceae bacterium | reverse complement strand
AACAGTTAAAAATATAATAGTTATGAAAACAAAATTATTCATGCCGCTAGCCTTACTGCTTCTGTCGGGATGTGGTACATCTTCGTACATGGCTTCAAATTCGGATGACATTTATTACAACACTAAGGATAATGTAAAAAGGGGAGTAATAGATGAGCAGACCGAACAGTTGAAATCGGAAACGCAAAAAACAGTTGCCGAAAAAACAATTCATCTGGATGCGGACAGAGTTTATTTGTCAAGTCCTTCGACATTGAAAATCGAAGGAAAAGTCGATACCGTGATATACAGTGGCGAACTTGCAGATGCAGATTCATACGAACGCAAACTGAAAATGTTCGATGACCCGCAATATACTGTTGAAATAAACATGGGTTACAATTACGGCTGGGGATATCCTTATTATGGCTATGGCTTGGGATACTCTCACTGGGGTTGGGATTATCCATATTATGGCGGCTGGGGCTGGCATACAGGCTGGTATGGCGGGTGGTACAGTCCATGGTATCATTCGTGGGGTTGGGGTTATCCCTACTATTACGATAGCTGGTATGGAGGATATTACGGTGGTGGATGGTCTCATAGCTACTGGCATCACAATCCGCACAACTATACTTATGCGGCAGGTCGGGGATATGGAAGTTCGAATGCACGCTCGTCGTCGGGCGGCAGATCGTATGTCCCCAGAACATCATCACGTTCCGACGGTAACATACGTTCAAGTTCTGCACGTTCAAGCTCAGCATCCCGTTCTTCCGCGGCATCAAGGTCGTCGAATGTCACACGTATAGATAACGCTTCTTCAACTTCGCGTAGCAGCTACAACCGCAATGGAGCTACAACCAATCGAGGCAGCGCGATAGATGCTTATTCGACCCGTTCGCGCACTTCTCAAAGTCAGCGACAAACAGCTAACACCTCAAGTACAGGCAGCAGGTCGAGCGGAACGACAGCGACTTCACGTGAAAGTACGCAGGTTTATACCCGGCCAAGCACAAGCCGTTCATCGTATAATGAAGGGTCTCGTTCAAGTTCTCAAAGTTCAAATTCTTCGACATATACTGCGCCAAGCAGGTCAAGTTCATCGTCTTCCGGCAGTAGTACGCCAAGCAGGTCGAGTTCGTCGTATTCGGGCAGCAGCGCACCAAGCAGATCGAGTTCGTCATCTTCCGGCAGCTACAGCACACCAAGCAGGTCAAGTTCAGGCTCAAGCTATAGTGCGCCGAGCAGGTCGAGTGGCTCAAGTTCCAGTGCGCCAAGCAGGTCATCCAGTGGCGGCGGCGCTTCACGTTCAAGTGGCGGTTCGCGGGGAAGATAAATTAAGATATATTTTGATTGACAAATTGTACAGAATCTCTCATGAATATGTTAGAGAGTACGCTTAATTGTTATACAGGAATTAAAAAAGATTAGATAAAATGAAGATAGGAATAATAAAATGGTCTGCAATGCTGTTGTTGGTTTCCGCTGTTTTTTCGGTGGAAGCCCAAACAACAGATGAATTGTTGCAGTTAGGAACTCATGAAATTCAAGGAACGGCCAGATTCACAGGATTGGGAGGAGCTTTTAACGCTTTAGGAGGCGATTTTGGCTCTTTAAGTACAAATCCCGCCGGAATAGCGACTTACCGTTCATCGGAATTTGTTATAACTCCCTCATTGACTTTAAATAATACAACTACTGATTTTCGAGGCAAATCGTTTTCAGATGGCCGTACACGCTTTGGACTGGCTAATTTGGGATATGTAGGCACATATCTCTCTCAAAACTCGAAGGGTCTGGTGTCACTAAGTTTCGGACTGGGTTACAATAAAGCGGCAAATTTTTACAAGCGTACGAAATTGCAAGGCTTGGATTCTCCAAACAGCGTTCTGAAAATGTTACCGCAATATGCCAACGGATTTAAAATAAGACCGGACTATCTGAATGGTAAATTGCAGAATATTCTTTCGGAAGACTGGACAACTGCGATGGCTCTCGAGAGCGAAATGATACGGTACGAAAATGATGGTTTATATTATATGAATGGTTTAGAAAAGAATGACGTAGTTGATATTTACAGTTCGACTTTACAGTCGGGAAGCACGTCGGAATATACTTTTTCGTTTGGAGGAAATATTTCCAACACTTTTCAGTTTGGTATTACAGTAGGACTGCAGGATTTGGAATATATTAATAGCCTGAATTATAAAGAAGACTATATCGGAAATCTTGAGGGAATTATGGATAAGTATGTCTCAAGTGTGAGAGATGAATATCTCCGGACAACAGGATTCGGTGTCAATGCCAAGTTTGGTGTTATTTACCGTCCGATTGACGCTTTTCGTTTGGGTTTTGCCATACATACTCCTACATTTTTTAATATGGAAAGAGAATATCATATGTATATGGGTTCCATGTATAAAACGAAAGGCGAAAATGACTTTAGAAGCAAAGAGACTCCTTCGGACATATATGAATATACTTTGACAACTCCATACCGGATGGAACTTGGCCTGGCATATGTTTTTGGCAAAACAGGTTTAATCAGTCTTGACTATGAATTGGTTGGAAACAACGCAATGCGTATCAGAGATAATATACCGGGCGACAGGGAGTTTATTTCCATTCGTAACAATGCTATTAAAAAGATTTACAGAACTACGTCGAATGTAAGAGTTGGAGCGGAGGTTAATCTTATTCGCAAATTGATGTTGCGGGTAGGGTTCAATTATTTTCAAAGTCCTTACACTGACAGCAATCTGGATTTTGCTCGCTATGCGTATTCCGCAGGTATCGGCTATCGCAGCAAACATTTCTTTGCAGATCTGGCATATACGCTAAATACGGGAAAATATCATTTTGCGCCATACTATGTTAATGATTACAGAATTAGAGATACGGATAAAAATCCGGAAATTGCAGTAGAAAATCTAAAGATTGGACGTATAATAGCTACAATTGGGTTCAAATTTTGATTCGCATGAAAATTTTATTCGGTTGCATCAAGAAAAAATACTTGATTATTTTGAATTATTTGTAAAGTGTTTACATTTTCCGGGTCATAATTTGTAAAGTGGTAACACACTGTCAATATTGGCAGTGTGTTTTTTTAGGGGCATATTCCGATTTTTATATACATTTGTCCCCTCATTATAAAAGGTTATAAATAACGGAAAGAATTGAATGATTATATTATTTTTACAGATTTATGGAAGAAAATATTGAATTGGGAGTAGGTACAAGAGTTGAACATGACAGGTACGGAGAAGGATTTGTTTGTAAGAGTTCGTTAAGCGGGTACGAAATAATTTTCGAAAGAGGAGGCAAATTGAGTTTTGGTAAAGCCAATATCTTGAAAGATATGAGAGTTATAGAAGAAATTGAGGATAACCAACCGAAACTTTCCCTGGAAGAGGTGACTGATGTTATAACCAACATTCTGGAACGTTATAACGGACTGAATGAAGATGTTGAAATAGCCGATAAGTGGATTGGCGGTACTTTAGTGCTGAATCCCGGAAATGCTTCACAACCAAAAGAAATACCTATTGACGTCTTTTTTCACAAAATCGTGATGCTGAGGGACAAGCTGCGTGTACTGGAACAAAACATCAACAGTCATAAAGGTTTGAGCGAACAGGATAAGGTTAATATTCAGAAATATATAACTTCCGCATACGGTTCATTGACTACATTCAACGCGCTTTTTAAGGATAAGAACGATTATTTTGTAGGCGCAGCAGGGAAAAAAGAAGAATAGAAGTGTGTCGGGTTAAGAAATTTGAATGACAAAAGCAATGTCCGAAAAAATAAATGACAAAACAGTATTTTCTTTGCTTGAAGTAACCAAGAGTATTCACAACACTCTTAATGCCAGGTATAAGAGTTCGTTTTGGGTAAAAGCCGAAATGAATAAGCTGAATTTTTATCAACATTCGGGACATTGCTATCCTGAACTCGTCGAAAAAAAAGATGGAAAAATAATCGCCCTCCTGAAATCGTATATGTGGAAAGACGATTATTTTAGAATAAACAGTAAATTTATTGATATTCTGCATGAACCGCTGAAAGATGGGATTAAAATCCTGTTTCAGGCAAAAATCACTTTTGATCCTGCTCATGGCCTGTCGTTGTGGATAATGGATATCGATCCGGGCTACACTCTGGGCGATCTCGAATGTGAGAAGCGGGAAACGATAAACCGACTTGTATGTGAAAAAATTTTCGATAAAAACAAAACCTTGCGTCTGCCTTTATTGCCTCAGCGGATTGCTATTATTTCCGTCGAAACGAGTAAGGGATATGCCGATTTTATCAAAGTAATCAAAACAAATTCATGGGGCTACAAGTTTTTCTGGCATCTGTTTCCGTCTTTGCTGCAAGGCAATAATGCGGTTCAAAGCATAGTCGATCAGTTAAAAAGAATAAAAAGAGTCAGTCATCATTTTGATGTTGTTGCGATTATACGTGGGGGTGGGGGAGATGTCGGGCTTTCGTGCTTCAACAGTTATAAGCTGTCGCAAGCTATTGCCACGTTTCCAATTCCCGTAATAACAGGTATCGGTCATGCTACCAATGAAACAGTAACCGAGATGATTGCTTTCTCAAACGCAATTACGCCTACCAAACTTGCAGAATATCTGTTGCAAAAGTTTCATAATTTTTCCATCCCTGTCCAGAATGCAGAGAAAAAGATATTCGAAAGGACTATGCGACTGCTGGGCGAAGAAAAAATGAAGTTCGGAGCAGAAACAAAACTGTTTCGCTCGGTGACGGATAACATTTTAATTTCAAATGAAAACGATATGAAAACAAGTAAAACAAATATTGTCAAGGGAGTGACCGTATTCTGCAACGTGAAGAAAATCATGGTTTCCCAATTGAAAGAGAAATTACAGTTACAGAGTTTACTAACGACAAAAAGCGCTTTGACGGAAATGAATGGCATAGAAAAAAATGTAGCCAACATGAGTCCCGTAAATGTACTGAAAAGGGGCTACAGCATCACACTGTTGAACGGTAAATCGGTTACAGACATGTCGCAAGTCAAAAACGGCGACCTCCTGAACACGATTGTACACAAAGGCAATATTGTCAGCATTGTAGATTCAACACATAAAAACGACAAAATATGAGCGATAATTTAAGCTATACAACGGCATTTGAGGAACTTCAAAAGATAGTTTCGGAAATCGAACAGGGAAAAATATCGGTGGATGAACTTTCCGAAAAAGTCAAAAGAGCAGCGCAGCTTATCAAAGTCTGCAAGTCCAAACTGACCAGTACGGAGGAAGATGTAAACAAAATTCTGAAAGAACTCGATTCGCCTGGAGATGAGGAGCAACAGAGTTGATGAAGAGCTGTACTGCACCTGACAAAATGTCAGTTTTCCTATATTGGCACACTATTTGAATACCCTCCTGTGTAAAAATTATTGTTTAATGTAATAAAAAGGAGTATTAGTTATGAATTTGATTAGACAAAATCAAAATTGGTTGCCCGAAGTATTTAACGATTTGTTCAGTAACGACTGGATGTTAAGGGCCAATGCTACAGCGCCGGCTATCAATGTCATTGAATCTGAAAATGATTACAGAATTGAAGTTGCCGCACCAGGTATGACCAAAGACGATTTTTGTGTACGTATTGACGACGACAACAATCTGGTCATATCTATGGAAAAGAAGGAGGAAGGTTCGAAGAAAAACGGAAATTCCCTCTATTTGAGACGTGAATTTTCGTACAGTAAATTTGAACAAAAGATGATTCTTCCCAAAAATGCCGATAAAGATAAAATCGGGGCAAAAATGGAGCACGGAGTTCTGGATGTCTCTATCCCGAAAATGAAAAAGGAAGACCTCAAAAAGAATATGAAAGTGATTGAAATCGGTTAAACACGGGCATTGTGTTGAAAGACAAAAGAGAAAAAGCTGTTACTTTCATCGGTAACGGCTTTTTTTACCATGAATATAAAAATGAATAAAAAAGGAATTATATGAATTTGAATAATTTTACAATAAAATCGCAGGAAGCAGTTCAGCAGGCTGTTGAAATTGCTCAATCGAATAATCATCAGGCGGTTGATACCGGACATTTGCTGCAATATTTTCTGACCGACAGCGAAGGAGTGGTATTCTACCTGATAAAAAAACTGGGAGTGTCGCCAAAAGTGCTGGAGGATGCGTTAAAGCCGATTATGGAACACTATCCCCGTGTTACGGGAGGAACGCCTTATCTGTCAAATGATTTAAACAAGGCAATACAGAAGTCGCTGGAATATTCGAAAAAGCTGGGCGATCAGTTTGCTTCTCCCGAAAGCCTGCTGCTCGGCCTGACTGATTCCGGCGACGCTGTTTCCCAAATGTTGAAGGACAGGGGAGTAACAGAAAAGGGCGTGATATCGGCAATTGAATCCGTCCGTAAGGGAAATACGGTAAATTCCCAGACTTCGGATGCAACATTCGACAGTCTTAACCGATACGCAATCAACCTCAACGACAGTGCGCGGAAAGGCAGGCTCGATCCTGTCATCGGTCGCGACGAGGAAATCAGGCGAGTGTTGCAGATACTGACGCGGAGAACGAAAAACAATCCGATACTTGTTGGAGAGCCGGGCGTGGGTAAAACAGCTATTGCCGAAGGTATTGCACACAGGATCGTTAGCGGCGACGTTCCCGAAAATCTTAAAAGCAAGCAGATTTTTTCGCTGGATATGGGGGCTTTGATTGCCGGAGCCAAGTATAAGGGAGAATTTGAAGAACGGTTGAAGGGCGTTGTTAAGGAAGTTATTGATTCCAACGGCGAAATAATACTGTTTATTGATGAAATCCACACTTTGGTGGGCGCCGGGAAAAGCGACGGTGCAATGGATGCGGCAAATATTTTGAAGCCGGCGCTGGCACGCGGTGAACTCAGGGCTGTGGGCGCTACTACTCTGGACGAGTATCAAAAGTATTTTGAAAAGGATAAGGCGCTGGAACGCAGATTCCAGCCCGTACAGGTCGATGAGCCTTCGGCGCCCGACGCGGTATCGATACTGCGCGGATTGAAGGAACGTTATGAGACTCATCATCAGGTTAGAATAAAGGACGAGGCGATAATCGCGGCTGTAGAACTGTCGAGCAGGTACATCACCTCGCGCTTTTTGCCCGACAAGGCTATTGACCTGATTGATGAATCGGCTTCAAAACTTCGTCTGGAAATCAATTCCGTACCCGAAGAAATCGACGAACTCGACCGAAAAGTCCGTCAGCTGGAGATTGAACGCGAAGCTATCCGCCGGGAAGGCGACGGGCAGAAAATGGAAGCGCTGAACAGGGAAATCAGCGATTTGAACGGAAAACGGGACGCCATGAGAGCCAAGTGGCAGGACGAGAGAAGTATTGCCGACAGAATACAGGAGAATAAACATCTTATCGAAGATCTGAAGTTTCAGGCGGAAGATGCTGAAAGAAAAGGCGATTACGGTCTGGTTGCCGAAATCAGATACGGCAAGATAGCCGAGGTGCAGAGCATAATCGAAAAGCTGCTAAAGGAAAAGAACGAAATACAGAAGGAAACGTCTCTGGTTCGCGAAGAAGTTACGGCAGAGGATATTGCAGAGACTGTGTCGAAATGGACAGGGATACCGGTCACCAGAATGTTGCAAACAGAAAAGGACAAACTCCTCAATCTCGAAAATGAACTGCACAACCGCGTCATCGGTCAGGATGAAGCGATACAGGCTGTTGCCGATGCTGTACGCCGCAGCAGGGCAGGTCTTCAGGATCAGAAAAAACCTGTCGGCTCGTTTCTGTTTCTGGGAACAACTGGGGTAGGTAAAACCGAACTGGCGAAGGCTTTAGCCGAATTTCTGTTTAACGACGAAAATATGATGACCCGTCTGGATATGTCGGAATATCAGGAGCGTCATTCTGTTTCGAGACTCGTGGGCGCTCCTCCGGGATATGTGGGATATGATGAGGGTGGACAGCTTACCGAGGCCGTCCGCCGCAAACCGTATTCCGTTGTTTTGCTGGATGAGATAGAAAAAGCGCATCCCGACGTTTTCAACACTCTCCTGCAGGTGCTTGACGATGGACGGCTTACGGATAACAAGGGACGAACAGTCAATTTTAAAAATACTATTATAATAATGACGTCCAACGCTGGGTCGGGAATTATTCAGGAAAATTTCTCCCGGATGACGGACGAAACGGATGACCGGATTGTTGAAAAAACAAAACGGGCTGTTCTTGACTTGCTGAAGGAAACAGTACGTCCCGAATTTCTTAACCGTATCGATGAGGTGATAATGTTCTCTCCGCTGACAAGGGATGATATACGGAAAATCGTGTCGCTCCAGATTGCAGGCATACAAAAAACGCTGTCGGCAAACAATATAACTATCGACGTCGGAGAATATGCTATTGAATATATTGCCGAACAGGGATATGACCCGGTCTATGGCGCACGACCGCTGAAAAGAGTGATTCAAAGAGAATTGCTTAACGAACTCTCGAAACAGATTATCGCAGGTAATCTTAACCCAGGTGAAACTGTAAAGGTCGATTCGTTTGGCGATAAACTGGTGAGGGTTAATGATTAATGATTAATGATTAATGGTTAATGGTTAATGGTTAATGGTTAATGGTTAATGGTTAATGATTAATGATTAATGGTTAATGATTAATGGTTAATGATTAATGATTAATGTCGCGATGCATTGCAAAATCCTGCAATGCGTCGCGATTTAATTATTACCTTCGCTCGGCGTAGTCTCCAGA
>JAISDK010000240.1 GCA_031264875.1 Prevotellaceae bacterium | reverse complement strand
ACTTTCCTAAGCATTAGGAAAACTTGCCGGAACATCTCACAAATTTATGCCGCGGACAATATAACAATGAATAATTGCAGGAAAGGCAAAAACAGTCGATTTCATGTGTCCGGAATTTGAGGATTGTCAAAAACAGTTGGATCTACGAATCCTGAACCCGATTTCTTTTGAATTTTCCCTTACTCGGCGTAGTATTATGCGCAGATTTCTTCCCGCAATTTGCGAGAAACAATCTGCTATGGTCAGATTCCTTCCTGCAATTTTCGGCGGAAAAAATCTGTTATACCCCGAACTGCGCTTCGCTTGTTCGAGGTTATCCGGATTGGACGCCTTACGGCGTCAGTCAGTGCACAAAATCATCCTACACGAAGTATAAACATCTCACAAAATTATCCCGCACGTAGTATAATTTCCCGGTTATCAGCAAGCACGGCATCACAGCAATCACGAAAATCACAGTTCATACAGACGCTTGTGATGTGGAGCAAATTCGACAACAACATGCCGGTGCTGAACTGGAACAGGTGATACGGTTAACGATCGACTCAAATTACGCATGGGGACTACGACAATCATCAGTCATTATTTTTATACCTTTGCAGTCAAATTAAAAACAGAACATATAATGACAGCACAGGAATTTGAAGCATTATTGCCGCTAAAAGTTGAAAGTATGATAGAAATACTGATAAAAGAACGGCATATACTGCTACAGGACGCATTAACATATCTATACTCCTCACAACTCTATTCTCTTTTAGAACGGGAGGAAACAAAGATGTGGTACTACAGCCCCAAAATGCTGATCAGCATACTCGACAGTGAAAAAGAAACAGGAATATTAACCTTTCCGGAATAATAAAAAACAGCATGAAAAAGGAACGTCAAATAAACAAATTCGTCATCTTCTGCCTTGAAAATTTCAAGACAGCCAGTAACCTGTCGGGAAAGGAGGCGCTCGCCGAATTTCTTAAATATGGAGTGATTCAGTACCTTATCGACGGTTATGAAGTGTTGCACACACAGGGTAGAAACTATATTGTTGCCGACATTCAGGACTTCATTAATCAAAGAACAAGGAAATGACAGTATATCACGGAAGCACGGAAACAGTAAAAAAGCCGACAACAATAACAGGCGGACGCTTTTTAGATTTCGGGTATGGTTTCTATACCACAACAAACAGGCCGCAGGCTCTTCGCCAGGCTGAGATAAAACGCAAACGCACTGGCAAATCGGATTCATCTCTCAATGTCTATGAAATAGACGGTAGAATATTTGCAGATAAATCCTTTGCTTTCCTTCAGTTTGACAACCCAAACCATGAATGGCTGGAATTTGTTATAAATAACAGACGTGGAACAGACTTGCATGAATATGATTTTGTGCAGGGACCTGTTGCCAATGATACACTTTATCAAACATTCATTTTATATGAGTCGGGCGTCTTGACTTTGGAAGAAACAATAGTACGGTTGAAAGTGCATGACTTGTTTGACCAAATATCATTTCACACCGGTAAGGCATTACAGGAACTGCATTTTGTAAGTTATTCCAAAATAAATCCCGATTCTCTGTGAGGTCTGAACCCTACAAAAAATGATATTTATCTAATTCAGGGGATTTTTTTCAAAAGAAAAACGCTAACAATCTATAATCTGATTATTAGCGTTTTATTTTGCGGTGCGGATGGGACTCGAACCCACGACCCCATGCGTGACAGGCATGTATTCTAACCAGGCTGAACTACCGCACCAACAAATTCGGGCGCAAAGGTAGCGCTATTTTTTATATCTGCAAGTTTTTTTCAGAAACGGGTAAAAATATTTTCATATTCCGGCTTTTTTATACTTTTGTATCGCGTGTTAAAAATTATTTTTGAATGAATTACAGTATAATTGAAGTAACAGACAAAAAAATAGAAATCGAATTTTACGAAGTACAGGCAAAACTTTACAGGAACGATTCCAATTGGATTCGTCCTCTTGATGCCGAAATAAAACGTATATTCGATCCGAAAAAGAACAAAATGTTTCTGCATGGTAAATTGTGCCGGTGGATTGCGCAGGACGAAAAGGGAGAGACAGTGGGACGGGTTGCGGCTTTCATTGACCTTGACACCGCCGGACTCAACGATCAGCCGACCGGAGGTATGGGCTTTTTCGAATGTATCAACGACAGCAATGCCGCCTTCGCACTGTTTGAACAGTGTAAACTCTGGTTGAAAATAAACGGGATGGCAGCCATGGACGGCCCCATCAATTTCGGTTCGAGGGAAAGATGGTGGGGACTGCTTGTCGATGGTTTTTCGGAACCGTCGTATGGAATGAATTATCATTTACCGTACTACAGGGATCTTTTTGAAGCCTACGGTTTCAAAAACTATTTTTACCAGTACTCCTATCTTCGACCCGTCAGCACAGAAAATCTCTCACCGATGTTCAAAGAAAAAGCCGAACGTACAGCGCGAAATCCGGAGTATCGTTTCCGCCACATAAACATCAGGAAACTAAAGCGCGAAGTCGAAATATTTCGCAGTATTTACAACAGGTCATGGGTCAATCACAGCGGAATAAAGGAAATGAACGAAGAAGACGCCGCTTTGCTCGTTAAGGAACTCAAACCCATTATCGACGAACGCTTGATTATTTTCATGTATCACAACGACGAGCCTGTAGGTTTTTTCGTACAGATACCGGAAATCAATCAGATAATAAAACATCTGAACGGCAAATTTTCTTTTTTCCACAAGCTCAAGTTTTTGTATCTCCTGAAAGTGAGAAAAATCTGTACCCGAATCATCGGACTGATATTTGCCATCGTGCCTGAATATAGAGGTTTCGGTCTGGAAAGCGCATTAGTCATGGAATTTGCAAAAACAGCCTTCAGCAAAAATTTCCCATATAAAGACATCGACTTGACGTGGGTTGGCGACTTCAATCCTCCCATGATGCGCTTTCAGGAACAGATAGGAGGAAAGATATATAAAACTCATGTAACTTACCGTCTGCTTTTTGATGAAGAAAAGCAGAAAAACGATTTTTCGCGCTGTCCCAGAATAGGAAAAACCGGAAAACCAAAGAATAATGAGAATAAACAGAACAAATTATGAAACGTTTACTTTACTGTTTTTATTTGCCAATACTCTTTTTATCAGCAATTCCGGAAGCGAAGGCACAGGATAAGGCTGATGAAAAAAACGAAAATATCATTACGCGACTGACCGGTAGAATATCGGGAGTTGTAAACATGCGTTATCAGTATGCCGATGATGGTTCAAACAGTTTTGACATCCGGCGTGCGAGGCTCAGTGTCAAAGGCGAAGTTACTCCCTCGATTGACTATAATATTCATGTTGAGTTTGCAGGGAATCCTAAGATATTGGATGCTTTTGTCAATTGGAGTTCTGCAGACGCCCTTAACATAAAAGCCGGAGAGTTTAAAATTCCGTTTTCGCTCGAAAATCCGTATAGCGCGCACGCTTTGGAAATGGTTGACAATTCTATGGTTATAACTGCTTTGAGTGGATATAACGATGTGTCGGGAATTTCGGCCAACGGACGGGATATAGGAGTAATGCTTTATGGAAAATTCTTACCCGTAAAAGATTACAGTATATGCGAATATTCTGTGGGGCTTTTCAACGGAAACGGGATAAATGTCGCGGACAATAACAAATCAAAGGATTTTTCGGGTACATTTTTTATCCATCCATTGAAAGACATTACTTTATCGGTGTCGCACTACAACGGTTCGACAGGATTGCAGAACGAAAATATTCAGCGTGTACGCACGGGCGGCGGTGCGAGATATGACAATAACAGATTACTTGTCAGGGGAGAATATATTTACGGAAAAACCGGAGACATGAATAGCGACGGGTATTATGCTGTTGCAGGATATTTCGTGCATCCCAAAATCCAGACCCTGTTGAAATACGACCGTTTCAGGAGAGATGTTTCGGTGAAGGAAACCCGACAGACTAACTATATCGTTGGCGTCAACTATTTTCCGGTCAAAAACTTTCATTTCAAATTGAACTGGTCATTACGGACAGCTGTTGACAGTCCCGATGTGAATCATGTTGCGCTGCAATTTTTTGCACTATTTTGAGTATATTCGTTTAATTATAAATAAAAAGATATGAAGAGTTTATTTTTACAGGCATTTATTATTCTATGGCTTGTTGTCGCAGGTTCGTGCGGATCGAAGCAGCAGGCGAAAAAAGGCGGATTGCAGGGCGAAATCTCAGTATCGGGAGCATTTGCTCTTTATCCTTTGGCTGTTAAGTGGGCAGAAGAATTTCAGAATCTGCATCCGGGAGTAAGAATCGACGTCTCTGCCGGAGGCGCCGGCAAGGGAATGACCGATGTTTTAGCTAACGCAGTGGATTTGGGTATGGTTTCACGCGAGATATATCCTCCTGAGATAGATAAGGGAGCAGTTGCATTTGCCGTCGCAAAAGATGCTGTTGTTGCAACTGTAAACGTTCAAAATCCCGACCGGGAGGATTTACTGAAAACGGGGCTGACACGCGATGCTGCAATAAAGTTATGGATCACATCCGAATATAAGACATGGGGGCAGGTAGCCGGTTCGGCAAGTACAAACGCCGTGCATGTTTACACCCGTTCCGATGCTTGCGGAGCTGCCGAAACATGGGCGCTGTGGATGGATAAAAAGCAGGAAGACCTTGTTGGAACGGGTGTTTTTGGAGATCCCGGCCTTGCTACCGCCATACAGAAGGACGTACTCGGTATAGGGCTGAACAACATCGGTTATGTGTATGACGAAACAAGCCGGAAACCGAATCCCGGGATGATTCCTCTTCCGATTGACGTCAATAATAACGGCATACTCGACCCGGAGGAACTGTTTTACGACACCAAGGATTCTTTTATCAAGGCAATAGGCGAAGACCGCTATCCTTCGCCGCCTGCACGCGATCTTTATTTAGTATCGAAGGGAATACCTGTAAAACCCGAAGTAATCGAATTTGTCAGATACATTCTCTCCGACGGGCAAAAACACAATATTCCGACAGGATATATCAGCCTTCCGGAGGAAAAGCTGCATAGGGGACTTGTGAAACTGGGAACAGAGAAGCAATAATACGATATAATGAGAATCCCTCCTTTTCAAAAGAAAGGAGGGATTACTTTTAACACTATTACTTATTAAAAATTTTCTACTTTAATACAAGTTGTGCCGAACCGACAAATGCCCCGTCAAGGAAAACCTCAATATCGAATGCGCCGGGCATAAAATCCGAATCTTTGTAATATACGCACACTTCCAGTTCTTCGCCGTTGTAATCTACTTCTCTCATTGCCGAATAGATTAGCTGCGAACCTCCGGCAACAGGGTCGAACAGGTTTGTAACCGACTGTGTTAAAAGACTGCCGTCAGGTGATTTTATACGTACATAAACACTGCGGGAGCCTCTTTTCGCGAGGCTGTTTTCCACCAAGGTCAAACAGACTTTCAGTTGTTCGGTCTGGCGGGCTCTCGCAGCCACCTTGTCTCTACTGGTTAAGGCGATTGCCGTGACATCGCGGGTTTTCAGTTCTCCGCCTTTTTCTACCATTGACTTAAGAGCTGTTCTTTCCTGCGACAGTTCCTCGACCTGCCGTTTCGACTGGCTGATTTCGGATTTCACTTTGGTATTTTCATCTCTCAATGCTCTGGTCAGCACATTCAGCGAATCAATCTGATGAACATAACCTGTCAGCAGCGATTTGAGATTCAACATTTCCTTTTCATACTGACGCATTTTTGCTCTGTTGGTTGCCTCGGTTTTTTTAATGCGTTCCATGAGAACGTCAATTTTTTTGCGTTCCGAATTAAGTTGAGCGCTGATCGTATCGTTACTTACGCGCAATTCTCCGTAATCGGTTTTGAGCTGTTCGAGGTTGCTTATCACCTCCTGTTTTTCCTCGTTGGCGATGGCCAGTTCTTCTTTGGACTGCTTCGTTATCGTGTAGATATAGCCCACCGAAGCTGCCAGAGCCACTGCCAGTATGATAGTAATGACAAGGAGGACTTGAGATTTGCCGCTTTTCTTCTGCGGTGGCGTTGGAGGCGGCAGTTTGCCTTTGGGAGGTACGGGCGGAGGCAATGGTCCCGTATTATTTTTAGGATTCGAGCCGGAGAATTGTCCGGGAAGAGGATTATTATTATTTTCCATATAAAAATTTATTTTACCGATTATAAAATATTTTAACCAAATTTCATCTATTTCTGCTTAGTTATTGATCTGAAAACATCTTCAAGATGGTGTTCTTTCTGTTGCATTGAGATTATTGTCATTCCGTTTGCTACTGCCCATCTGAACAGTTCCGCCCTTATATCGCTGCTGTTAAAGCCTGTGACTGTGAATTTGCCCGGTTCTGTCATGTCGGACTTTTCTACAAAGGCTGCTTCCTTAAAAATATCGGCGTCGGCATGTTCCAGAAATTCAATTTCGGTTACCCTGTCCGATAGTTTCAGCGCAGAAGTTGTTTCGTTGGCAACGATTTCGCCATGATTGATTATTATGATACTGTCGCAAATGGCTTCAACCTCCTGCATGATATGGGATGAGAGCATGACGGTCTTTTCTTTTCCCATCGTTTTTATCAGGTCACGGATGTCCACAATCTGATTGGGATCCAGGCCTGTTGTCGGCTCGTCAAGTATCAGGACGTCCGGATTATGAAGCAGATTTTGAGCAAGTCCGACCCGTTGACGATAGCCTTTGGAGAGGCTGCCGATTTTCTTTTTACATTCGGGAGCCAGCCCGGTCATTTCAATTGCTTTCGATACTGCCTGTTTTTTTTGCGGCACTCTGTATATCGAGGCTGTCATGTACAGGTACTCTTTCACATACATATCATGGTAAAGGGGATTCTGTTCGGGCAAGTATCCGATAATTTTCTTGATTTTTCCGGGATATTGAAGCACGTCCATGCCGTTGACTTTAGCTGTTCCTGACGATGGACTGATTACTCCCGACAGGATTTTCATTATGGTTGACTTTCCGGCGCCATTCGGGCCTAAAAATCCCGTAACTCCAGCGCCTTTTATATTAAAAGAGACGTTTTTCAATACTCTTTGCGAGCCATAGTATTTATCTAAATTTTCGACACTTACAGACATAACACGTTATACTTAAATACCTGTTTGGCTCGCAAAAGTAATAATAATTTTATGATTGGGTAAAAACAGAAAATCACGAGCGCATTGTAAATAGCTGTAAATAGCGAGAATTATAGTTCATTTAGATTGGAGCGGTCTATTATCTTCAATTTTCCTTCCGAAGGCTCTTTGCAATCTTTCTGGAAATGTCGCTATCAGAGGAAGAAAAAGATAATTTCCCTGTTAAAGTCCAGTCCGTTTATCATCTGAAATTTTTTTCCATTATAATTTTTTATCGGGTGCAAAAGCACAAATTTTTTCCATTATAACACGGGAAATGACAAATTTTTTCCATTATAGTAATGTGTAAAAAATAAGATGGCAATTATATTATAAGAAGCATTTCAGGCACACCGTCCGATTTTGATGCTCCGATTTTCATAAATCCGGCTGATTTTGTCCTCCGCACACATGTGCAAACCATTTTTCCGGCTGATTTTGTCCTTTGCACACGTGTGCAAACCATTTTTCCAGCTGATTTTGTCCTTCGCACACGTGTGCAAACCATTTTTCCGGCTGATTTTGTCCTTTGCGCTTAAGCGCAAACCATTTTTCCGACCGATTTTGCCCTTC
>JAISDK010000177.1 GCA_031264875.1 Prevotellaceae bacterium | reverse complement strand
ACATGGAATCGGAAGAACTTGCCGAAGAACTCGTCGGTAAAGAGATTTTTTCTCAGCCGGAGATTTCCCGCGAATCCGATACAAATCTGTCAGATTTAAAGGGTTTCACTGTTATTGATTCCATTCTCGGAAATTTAGGACAGGTCAACGAGGTTTTCGAATATCCCGGAAATCCGTGTATCGAGATTACAGTTAATGAAAAACCGGTTATGATTCCGCTAAATGGAATTAAAAAAATGGAATACCGCAGGAAAATTATACATACTACAATCCCCGACGGATTGCTGGAACTTTAAAGATATGAGTTAGTAACATAAAAGATTAAAGCCTAATGCCGTCAACTTAAAGGCTTACACCTCCGACATCATAAGACGCGAAGAATCGCTACATTTTTATCTCACTATTTTACCCCGAGCGCGGTATAAAGACAAATGCAATATGAATTTTAGATGAAATGAAAAAAATTTTGTACAGCAAATAATTTGTTTTTACATTTGCGCCCGAAATGGACTTCGGATTCTGAATAGTAGCGCCGAAAATAATAGATAGTAATGTCATATATATAAAAAAATATTTAGTTCTTATGGAAAAAAATAGAAATAATGTTTCAAGGAGGCAGTTTATCGGAGCAGGATTAGCTTCGGCAGTTGCCTTTACAGTTATTCCGCGTCACGTATTGGGCGGTAGCGGTTTTATTGCGCCAAGCGACCAGGTTACACTCGGTTATATCGGCGCAGGAGTGCAGGCAAGACACTTACTCAAGTCGTTTGCAAATCGGGCAAAAGTAATTGCAGGCTGCGATGTCGATTCCCGCAAACTGGAACTCTTCAAAGACACTACGGAAAAACTGTACGAAAAAGCCGGTTCTTCGGCAAAAGGCTTCAAAACTTACAGGGATTTCAGAGAATTGCTTGCAAACAAAAGTATTGACGCCGTAGTGATTGCTACTCCCGATCACTGGCACGCAATCAATGTGGTTGAGGCGGCAAAAGCGGGGAAGGACATATACTGTGAAAAACCCTACTCGCACAGTATTGAAGAAGGACGTCTAATGGTTAAAGCTGTTGAAAAATACAAACGTATCAATCAGACGGGTAACATGCAACGGTCATGGAAAAATTTCCGCAATGCCTGCCGTCTGGTACGCAACGGTCATATCGGCGACATTCTTGAAGTTAAAGTATGCTGCGGCCCTCCTCCAATACCCTACGACCTGCCCGCTGAACCTGTACCCGAATATCTGGATTGGGAAATGTGGGTTGGCCCGGCTGTGTTCAATCCCTATCATTCCGAGCTCTCGCCTCCCGTAGAAAAAACTCACTATCCTAACTGGCGTAATTACAAGGAATACGGTAACGGTATGACTGCCGACTGGGGAGCACACATGTTCGATATTGCGCAGTGGGGACTCGGTAAGGACGACAGTGGCCCTATCGCCGTTTATCCTCCCGACAAAGACCATAAATATCTTACTTTTGAGTATGATAACGGAGTGAAAATGACTCACGAAGAATTTGGACGCGATTATGCTGTCAGGTTTATCGGAACGAAAGGAATTATTGATATCAGTCGTGGATTTTTTGAAACCCTGCCCGGCAAACTTGCCTCGCATGAGTTTTCGGATAACGAAATCAAACTGTATGAATCCGACGATCATTATCAAAACTGGATAGACTGCATCAAATCGCGGAAACCTACTGTAAGTACGGCAGAAATCGGTCACCGCACGGCTTCCGTCTGTCATCTCACCAATATATGTTATGAATTGCAGCGTCCGCTGTTCTGGAATCCTGCCAAGGAGGAATTTGTTAATGATACCGAAGCAAATAAACTGCGTTTGGGATTTATTAGAAAACCGTGGGTGTTAAAAATATAATTGATCTAATATGACTATGTTTTTAAGAAAAACAGTTCAAAAAGTTCTCATTTTATGCCTGATATTTTTGCCGGTGGCTGTTCTCAATGCCAAAGACCCCATAAAGGTGCTTATTCTGACCGGTCAAAATAACCATAACTGGAAGGCAAGTAATGTAATACTTCAAAAATATCTGAATGAAAGCGGAGTCTTTGCTGCCGATATTGCCACATCGCCGGATAAGGGCGGGGACATGTCTTCATTTCGTCCCGATTTTTCGGCATATAAAGCTGTTGTCCTGGACTATAATGGCGACGCATGGTCGGATGAGACCAATAAAGCTTTTCTGGAATATGTGAAGAACGGAGGCGGAGTGGTTGTGTATCACGCTGCCGACAACGCTTTTCGCAACTGGAAGGAGTATAATGAAATAATTGGCTTGGGCGGCTGGGAAAACCGCGACGAAACAGACGGTCCGTATGTGTATTATTCAGACGGAAAGGAAGTCCGGGATACTTCTCCCGGCCCGGGTGGCAGTCATGGCGACAAACACGAGTATAAAATTGTTGTTCGTGACAAAAAACATCCGATTACCAAAGGCTTACCGGAAACATGGACGCACAGCAAGGATGAATTGTATGACCGTTTGCGAGGACCTGCAAAAAACCTTACCGTTCTCGCTACTGCCTATTCAGCCAAGGAAACCAGAGGAACAGGTCGCGACGAACCGATGCTGATGGTAATCAAATGGGGTAAGGGACGCATTTTTCATACCGTACTCGGACATGTAGGCGGTGAATCTACTCATCCGGCTGTTGAAGGAGCAAGTTTTATTGTAACTTTCCTGCGTGGAACAGAATGGGCTGCAACGGGCAAAGTGACCCAGAAAGTACCTGACGATTTTCCACGAAAATAGAATGTAATTAATTAATGTATAATATAAAGATTTTAAAAGTATGAAGAATATTTCTTTTGCAGTAGGCTCGGCTTATACAGCTTTGCTTGCTTTTCTAATCGTCTGCATCGACCAGTCAATTAAAGGGTGCATGCCCGTAGGCAGTGACAAAGGATTTACCTATATCGCATTCGTGGCATGGGCGGTGTACTTCTTTACGGGTACCGCCAAAGACGGGATACGCGCCGCTATAGGCTACGTTATCGGTATTGCGTTCTCTATTGGCATTGTTAAACTTGCCGGTCTATTTTCCTGCACGCCATTTTTTATGGTGCCGATTGCAGTGTTTATTATTGTGTTTCTTGTGCTGTATCTGGAAAAGGTACCGTGGATTAACTATATCCCTTCGATGTTTGTCGCTTCGGGATGTTTTTTCGGCATAATCAATTATGTGCCGGAAGCCGGCGGTAATCTTTGCGCTGCGGTCACAGTTGAGCTTGTTTACGGATTTCTCGGACTGCTGTTCGGATGGATTACTGTTGCAGGCAAAGGCTGGCTGGCTAAAGCTTTCGATAAATAAATTGTTTTTCTTTTTTTTATATTAGGAGAGTACAGGTATATAATCCTGTACTCTTTTTATTTCTTAATGCAGGGAGTTGGGCGGGTTGATATATCGGTCTTGTCGAAACGGGGATTTTCAATTTTCTATTCCCGAAGCGCCTGTTCCAAGTCTGCAATCAAATCCTCAACATTCTCCAGACCTGCCGATAAACGGAAAATTCCTTCTCCGGCAAAAGTATTCCATGAATCGTATTGCCCGGGAGTAACAAACTTAAATGATGTTTGCAGTAAATCTTTGGAACTAAGGTAAAAAATCAGAGAGCGGTGATGTCCCAAAGAAACGGCATAATGAATTATTTGCAGTTTTTCGGTTATTTTTCGTATGCTTTCACTGTCATTTACCTGAAAAGTAAGAATCCCCGAAAAGTTTTTCATTTGCTGTTTAGCCAGTTCGTGCTGAGGATGCGACTCCAGTCCCGGATAAATCACCCGTTTGATTCTGTGATTCTGTTCGAGATACGAAGCGATTTTCATTGCATTCTCCTGATGTATCCGCATACGTATCGGCAGAGTTGCAAGTCCTCTGATAATCAGCCATGCGTTGAACGGACTTATCGTTCCTCCAAAACGGATTGACGTTTTCCTGCGCAATGGTACAAGTTCGCGTTTACTGCCCAGCAGAACACCGCCTAAAGCATCGCCGTGACCACCCAAATACTTTGTCAGGGAATGAATGACGAAATCTGCGCCCAACTGTAAGGGCTTGGTTGCAACTGGAGTGGCAAAAGTGGAATCTACAGCGAGTTTCGCTCCCACGTCGCGGGCAATGGCGGCAACGGCAGCAATATCTGTAAGCCTGAGTATCGGATTACACGGAGTTTCTGTGTATATCAGTTTGGTATTTGACTTTACTGCCGCACTGATGGCGTCGATATCGGACGTATTGACCTTGGTTATTTCTATGCCCAGTTCCGGAATCAGTTCGTTGGCTATCTCCGACAGGGCTGCGTATGCAACGTCGCTGACAATCGCATGGTCTCCCGATTTCAGTAAATGAAACAGCAGCGCAACAATGGCGCCCATCCCGCTGGCAAAGGCTATGGCAGTTTCGGCGCCTTCTATTACAGACAGTTTGTCTTCCAGCTGCCGGATTGTAGGATTTCCCCAGCGGGTATAAACCCATGCATCGTTTTCGTCCATTCCTTCTACCGAAAAACCTGTGTCGGCATCCACGACAAATGTGGTGGACATCACTATGTTTGGAGCTGAAGCGCCGGTTACGGGATCGGGAAATTCTCCGGCATGAACAGCCTTGGTCTGCTCTCCGGTACGTAAAATGTTTTCTCGTGTCATATTCTTTATATTTTTTTGCAAAGATACTGCCTTTGCTGCACTAAATTCATACCATTTTTGTGGTATTTTGCCTGTAATTCGACCTTGAACGGTTTCAGGAACTGGTTAAACAGCTACAGGAATAAGTATCATTGCCGAACGGGTCAGGATATCTATGTCTGGACTGTTAAACACAGATTTTCATGTATAAATACCGACCCTAATTTTAAGAAGCAGCAATAGGCAGAAATTTGATTTTTTTATTCTTCAACCATGGGTATTGTATATGTTCAAAATTTTTCATCAGTTCGAGAATTAAAGGTAAATCTCTTTTCTTTTTTAACTCGACATAAATAAAGTAATTATATTTGTGCAAAATTTTGTAATTATAAAAGTCTAAGTCATGAAACAGTTAGGACTGGATACACAGTCATTCGAGAAGTTACGCAGCAGGAATTGCCTGTATGTGGACAAAACAGAAATCATCCACCGGATGATTACGGGCGGAAGAATTTA
>JAISDK010000162.1 GCA_031264875.1 Prevotellaceae bacterium | reverse complement strand
GGTTTCGAGGTCAAAGGTAATAAGAAAAAACATTTCGCAACATTTTTTTTTCACAGCATTGATTCTAAACAGTTTTTTCGCTTGTCAAACTTTCGTTCAAAATGTCGAGTTCCATCCATCGCTCTGTTTTGGCGTCGATTGTTTTTATCAGTTCGGCAATGCGTTCGGACTGCATGTACAGTTCATCGGAGTTTGAAATATTGCTGATATTTTGCTCGATATCATGCTTTTCTTTTTCAAGCATGCCGATTTCCTTTTCAAGAGTTTCGTATTCCTGTTGTTCCCTGAAACTCAGTTTTTTCTTTTTATTTGGCTGGCGATATTCGTTTTTTCCGGTACGGCTGTTTTTTTCATCCCGGACTTTTTCTTTTTCGGCAATCGAGCGCCAGTCCCTGTAATCCGAATAATTTCCCGGGAAATCTTTTATTTCTGCATTTCCCTTGAACGCAAACAGATGGTCTACCGTTTTATCCATGAAATACCTGTCGTGAGATATCACAATAAGGCAGCCCTCGAAATTTTGCAGATAATTTTCCAGAGTGTTAAGAGTTAGGATATCAAGATCGTTTGTCGGTTCATCGAGAATCAGGAAATTGGGGTTGTGCATCAACACCGTACACAGATACAATCGCCGGCGTTCGCCTCCGCTCAGCTTACTTATATAATTATACTGCTTGTCAGGAGAAAACATGAAAAGCTGTAGGAATTGCGAGGCAGACATTTTTTGTCCCTTTCCCAAATCAATAAGCTCTGCAATATTCCGCACTGCATCAATCACTTTCATATTATCATCGAAATCTAAGCCCGACTGGCTGTAATATCCAAAACGTACAGTCTCGCCGACGTCGAAATATCCGCTATCAGGCTCTGTTTCTCCTAAAAGCAGTTTCACGAAAGTCGATTTGCCCGTGCCGTTGTTTCCGACGATTCCCATTTTTTCGTATCTGGAAAACACGTAATTGAAATCGTTCAGTATCCCGACGTCCCCGAAACTTTTGCAGACATGTATCGCCTCAAATATTTTATTGCCGATATACGAAGATTTTACATTCAGTTTAAGGTTTTCCTGCCTTTTTCCCTGTTTTAGCTTCTCTTCCAGTTCGTAAAACGTATTTACTCGATATGCGGCTTTTGTTCCTCTTGCGCTGGGTTGTCGGCGCATCCATTCCAGTTCCCTGCGAAACAGGCTTTTAGCGCGTTCGGTTTCCGCATTTTTCGATTCGATTCTTTCGCGGCGTTTCTCTACATAATATGAATAAGTCCCCCTGTAACAGTATATTTGCCGGTCGTCCAGTTCCAGTATCTCGGAACAGACTCTTTCCAGGAAATATCTGTCGTGAGTAACCATAAGCAGGCTGAGCTTCGTCCTGCCCAGATATTCTTCGAGCCATTCAATCATCTCCAGGTCAAGATGATTGCTTGGCTCGTCAAGAATGAGCAGTTCGGGTTCGTTAATCAAAACATTAGCCAGCGCCACTCTTTTTATCTGTCCACCCGAGAGTTCCGATATTTTTTGATTACAGTCGGGGATTTTCAGTTGTGTAAGTATCTGTTTTATTTTCTGTTCGTACGCTATTGCATCTTCATACTCGTCGGCATGTATCGTTTTATTTCCTGACGGAAGACAAGCCTGCATTACGCTCAAATCCTCAGGATATTGAGGATTTTGCTCCAGATATCCTATACGGATTTTTTTAGGTATGATAACTCTGCCGGAATCGGGGTTTGTTTTGCCGGCGACAATATTGAGCAAAGACGTTTTCCCCGAGCCGTTAGCGCCTATCAGCCCGATTTTTTCGCCTTCGTCGATATTGAAATTTATGCCGTCGAATAATACAGTACAGCCATACGATTTTGTAAGATTTTCTATCTGTAAAATATTTACCATCAGCTTCTCCATATATGAGCTTAAAATTTCGGCAAAGATACGACTTTATTTTGAATCATGATCACGGCTCACTCTATTTGCTGGATGTCCGCTCGCAAGAATGTTTCACTGGATTTTTGACACTGTGAGGAGGAATATACACACCACAACTCCGTTAGGAGTTGCACAGGGACACCCTGGGACACCCTACTCGTAATCGGTCAAGATCGTCGCCGAAAGAAACAATTCCGATGCCTACTATCGCGTGCAAGCCTTAAAAGGCTTGTGACGGGAGGTAGATGGTTTTTATATTGATTTTCATCCCCTTCGGGGAATTGAAACGCGGAATTTTGTCGTACACCCGTGCTATTGTTACTTTTGACAGGGATGAAACAACGTTTCTGGGAGACTCGTTTCCTCCTAATTTCCTTAACAAAACAATGACTGTGCAGCCGACTCGGCAGGCTTACTGCGTCGCTCAGTATGCGTATTGCAGGACGCTGTCCTTCACAAAGTCAGAAGAAATTTCATTTGCATGTACTTGGATGTTCGGAATCTTTATATAATTTTGCGCTAACATTGATACTTTAAAAGATGAAAGTTTATGAACATACAATTATTGTTTAATTTTAGAGGCATTTCACAGCCCGAATGGGAAGATGCATGGCTTAAATGTGTTGAAATACTGGACTTTTTCCCGGTTCCTTTGGCA
>JAISDK010000155.1 GCA_031264875.1 Prevotellaceae bacterium | reverse complement strand
TGTTGTTCAGGCAAAAAAAAGAAGAGAGGTTGCGTATAATTTTGAAACGGCAAAAACTATGGGAGTTATATATCCATTCAATCTTGACATGGGCGCTGTTTTGAATGTGCTGAACAATATTACGGAACGCTATGATATCAAGATGGTTTTCATGATATATTTTCCACAGGAGAAACTGCCCGAAGGGATTGGTGAAGGTTCTTTGTCGCGTATTTTTTTCTCCGACAATGAATGTAACTGGTTCGGAAAACCAAAGACTGCGGCTATCAACGATTTTGTAAACACCAAATTCAATATTCTTGTTGATTTGTCTTCAAAATTTTGGTTTCCTTTGCATTACATAGCCGTTTCGTCTAACGCCGAGTTCAAGATAGGGCGGATAAGCGACGAAACGAACAATCCATACAGTTTTGTGTTGGTCGGTAGTGCAAATGAAGAACAGTTTGTTAAAGATTTAGAAACATATTTATATAAGATAAAATAATATGGATAGAATTTCAGGTATGGGAGTTGCCTTGATAACCCCTTTTAGAAAAGATAAATCAGTCGATTTTGATGCACTGGCAAAAGTTGTGGAACATGTGACCGGCAACGGTTGCGATTTTCTTGTTGCGCTTGGAACTACGGCGGAAACTCCTACTCTGAACACACGTGAAAAAGAGGATATTGTCAGGTTTATTGCCGGAAAAAACAGAGGGAAACTGCCGCTGGTTGTGGGTGCGGGAGGAAACAGTACGGGCGAAGTGGTGAAAGATGTTGTCGGCATTTACGGGGAAGCCGATGCAGCGCTGATAGTTACTCCGTATTATAACAAGCCTTCTCAAAAGGGTTTGCTGGAGCATTTCACGGCGGTTGCAGATGCGTCGCCGAGACCCGTTATTCTCTACAATGTTCCCGGACGGACAGGCGTGAACATGACTGCTGATACCTGTCTTAAACTTGCAGAACACAGAAATATTATTGCCGTCAAGGAGGCGTCGGGCAATATGAACCAGATGGGATATATTCTAAGAAGCAGACCCGACGGCTTTTCGGTATTGTCGGGCGACGACGGACTGACTTTGATGCAGATAGCTATGGGAGCTGATGGAGTGATATCTGTGGCCGGAAATGCTTTCCCCGAAGAGTTTGGTAAACTCGTACATTTAGCGATGAAGGGAAATTTTACCGAAGCAAGGCTGATTTATATGCAGTTGTTGGAGGTTATCGACCTTCTGTTTGTCGAAGGAAATCCTGTGGGAGTGAAAGCCGCTTTGGCCATTAAGGGTTTAATTGAAAATGAACTGAGATTGCCTCTGGTCAGGGGAAGCGAAGCACTGTACGAAAAACTTAAGAAACAAATTTAATATAACTGCCGAAATGGATATAGAAGACGATATTCTGATTCAGAAATATGAGACGCTTTTGCACAATAAGGAGTCGATATATTTTGACAGCGACGAGTTTGGGATAATAATAACCCATTATATGTCGGAAGAAAGATATGCCGATGCTTTGGAAGCATTGGTACATGCGGAGCTGTGTCATCCGGAAGACAACGAGCTGACGCTTCATAAAGTCCGGGTAATGATGCATCTGGATAATTTTGACAGAGCTTTCGATCTGTTGCTGATATTGGAGCAAAAAGCATACAACTCATTCGAAGTCAATCTGTACAAAGGAAATATATATGTGCTGAACGAAGACATCGGAAATGCAATCATGGAATTTGAACTTGCCTTTGAAAAGAGTTCCAGATATGACATTGACGAATTGATAAACATCCCGTACATACTTATGGATAATAGATATTACAGGGAGGCTCTCACCTATTTGCACAAGTTTATTAAAGAAGGAGAAGCTGATGCCGAGATTCTTTTCAGTACGGGATTCTGCTACGAAAAGATTGGCAATGTGAAAAAAGCTGAAAAATACTACGAGAAATCTCTTGACGAAGATCCTTTCAACGAAAAAACATGGATAATGCTGGGAGCTTTGTATCTAAGTACAATGCATATAGACAAGGCTTTGGAGGCATTTAAGTATGCTCATTCCGTAAACAACAACGAATACATCGCCATGCTGTGCAAAGCCGCTACACTGATTCAGGCTGACGAATACGAGAGCGCCGTTAAGTGTATTATGGAACTGCTGACGAAAATGCCCGATGATGTCAGCGCTATCGAAAGTGTCGATGTACCGTATGAGGTGATGCCGGATCTGTACGATATCGGACTGTCCAATATTGACGTTACAAATCTTGATCCACAACTTGAAATACCATTCTGGTCACTAAGCAAACTGATGTATGTAGATGGAGACTTTGAAGATGCTATTCAGGTTATTGACAAAGTAATTGCAATCAATCCCAATAATGAAGAATATTTTTATTTCAGGGGGCAGTGTTTCATTGGTCTCAGCGAAAACAGGGAGAAGCTGGAAAAAATACTGCACAATCCGTTTATAATAAAAGAACTGAGAGGCAGGAATTTTAAAGATTCGGAGTTTAAGAACAAGCATAAAAAAGCGGTCTTTTCCTACGAAGTAGAAGATAAGGAAAAATGTTGCAAATACCTGATTGATGCGATGCTGATTAACTGTGAGGCTCTCGAAATATTTTTCAGCATTTTTCCGGAAGCACGAGACGACGCATATATAATAACTTACCTTGGAAAACATCTTAAATAGAAATGCAGGAGAGATGAACGTACAAATGCTGAATGATGCTGATATTGAAATTAACAGTATGAAAATGTATAATTAAACAAATATAGATG
This sequence comes from Prevotellaceae bacterium, assembly GCA_031264875.1. Taxonomy (GTDB): domain Bacteria; phylum Bacteroidota; class Bacteroidia; order Bacteroidales; family UBA932; genus JAIRLF01. Next base: position 1,016 of record JAISDK010000155.1, on the reverse strand, counting down.
AAAAGAGAATTAAAAGATTATGGATTAATCACTCTCAAAGGGATAGGCATGGGAGCGGCGGACGTGATTCCGGGCGTTTCGGGAGGCACTATCGCCTTTATAACAGGCATATATGAAGAACTGCTGTCTTCGATCAAAGGATTGCCTGTTGCACTTAAAGTATTAATATCAAGCAAATTTAACATCAAGATCTTCTGGAAGGAACTCAATGGAAACTTTCTGGTTGCACTGTTGCTTGGTATCGCAACAAGCATACTGTCGCTGGCGAAGCTGATGACATATCTGCTTGTGCATTATCCCGTTCCGGTATGGTCATTTTTTTTCGGACTCATACTTGCCTCGGTATGGTTTGTGTTGAAGGACATTGATAAATGGAATGTGCCGCGTGCAGTTGCAATGGTTTTGGGAATCATTGCGGGCTACCTGATTACGGTAATCAGCCCCTCGGAAACAACAAACGATCTGTGGTTTATATTCCTGTCGGGAGTTATTGCGATATGCGCCATGATTTTGCCGGGTATATCAGGCAGTTTCATCCTGCTTTTGATGGGAAAGTACACGTACATACTTACCGCGCTAACCGACGTCAATATCCCTGTAATACTGGTATTTGCTTCGGGAGCGATAATCGGTATAATATCATTTTCGCACTTCCTTTCATGGCTGCTGAAAAATTACAATGGCTTGACAGTCGCGTTTTTGGCAGGTATAATGTTTGGCTCGCTTAACAAGATATGGCCATGGAAACAGACTGTGGAATCGACTGTAAATGCGCAGGGAGAAACGGTCTCGCTGCTGGAAAAGAATGTTTTACCCGGCACGTACAGCGAACTTACGGGACAGCCTTCACTGATTCTGTATGCCGTTATAATGATTATTGTCGGATTTTCAATCATATTCATAATAGATATGGCTGCGAAAAGGCTGAAGCAGATTAGAGAAAAACAATGAATCACCCTAAAAAAAATATGAACTGTGAATAATGTAATACGCACGGCAATATGTTCATACGGTTA
>JAISDK010000105.1 GCA_031264875.1 Prevotellaceae bacterium | reverse complement strand
AACATTAAAATTGGGATATTTTTGAGTTATACCACCAGATTTTTTTTCGAGCAAGGGTATATTAATGCGCTTTTTATTTCGTTTCACTTCGTAGAAGCACAATTGTTTTTCCATTTCGTTCAATGCAATAATATCAATTTCGTCTTCACCCTTTTTATTCCAGTAATTACCGATTTCTGAAAAACGTTTCGATTCTGCCAGCAATGAACGAAAATATTTTTCCAGCGTCATACCGCTATAAGTCTCATAATCACGTTCCACAATATTGCGTACATAATCTAAATTTCCTATTTCAACAGCGCTGCGATATTTGTAGATAAAGCGAAACCAGAAATTCAGGAAACTGTCCTCTATCAGGTATTTATTGTATCGACTGCCTTCCTTTGCGCCAAAAGGACGATTGCGCTTAATCAGATTGTAATCTTTTTCAAGTCTATCTAGATAGCCGCCAACAGGCATATTCAAAGCACTTTCCATCTCAGCCCTGTCGGTTTTAGAAGAAGCGATAAGCGAAAGTATTGAAAAATAATTTCCGTAATCCTTACCAAATTCATCCACCAGCACAGCCTTCCCTTCATCCAGAAAAAAAGAACCTTCCTTGAGGACAGCATCCAGTATATGTTTTTTTGTTAACGATTTACTGATAATAAACTGTTCGACATACTTGGCAATTCCGCCTGTAAGCATATAGAAAGCCAAAAGATCTTCAGAAGTATAATTGGGATGAAAATCGTACAGTATCTGTTTAATAACGCTTACAGTAAACGGTTTTAATATAATTTTCGCTGTTGCTCTGCCAAAAAGCGGCTCTTTTGCATTTTCGAATATCCTTTTCATCATCGAATAAATGGAACCGCAAAATATCAGATTTATTTTTGATGTTTCCTTATATGAATCCCAAATATTTTGAATTTCGCTGAAAATGGAAGGATTAATATTTGCAAACTCCTGAAATTCATCAATACTCAAAGTAAACTGCCGTGATTGCGATTGAATCATCAGCGCTTTAAACAGTTGTGCGAAATTTTGAAAACTACCAAGTGAAACAGACAATTTATTTTCTATTTCCTGTACAAATTCTTCGCAAAGCAATACTTCATTTTTCTTTGCGACAAAGAAATACAGCGCCGTTTTCGATGAAGCGAAAGCATTTTTCAGCAAAGTAGTCTTGCCCACCCTTCGTCTTCCCATAAGCAGGGTCATCTGTGCAGAAGAATTTGAATTTTCTTCTGTTTTTCTTAAAATATCTATTTCTGTTTCTCTGTCGTAGAACTTCATACTATGCTTATTGTCGGTATATTGTATTCATTTCAACGAGTAATGCAACCTCTGTTACAGCAACGGCTGTTGCGTTATTTGATGTTTTAAACACGACTGACCATATCGGGGCGGGCGTCTCCGCAGGCTTGGTCTGTAAAGCGCTACCTTTATGTCAGGGGTGTTGTTTACGACAATCCGTTTTATTTCATCGCACATTTCTTCATCATATTTGCCTGTCGGGAAATTTTGTCGTACATTCTTTAAATCTGTTATAATTAAAACAATCCGTATATATTACCGTCATTATCTATATCTATTTGTTCGGCAGACGGTTCGTCGGGCAATCCCGGCATACGCATAATCTCTCCAGTGATAGGGATTATAAAACCTGCACCTGCGGCTATTTCAATTTCACGTACAGTAACTACAAAATCTTTAGGACGTCCCAGCAGTTCGGGATTATCCGACAGCGACTTTTGTGTCTTAGCCATGCATACAGGCAATTTGTCCAGATTTAGGTTATATACTTTTTTCAAATCGGCTTTAGCTTTTGGCGTATAGTCCACCGCTTCAGCTCCATATATTTTTTTTGCAACGGTTTCAATTTTCTTCTCAATGCTCCACCCCCATTCATACAGTGGTTTGTATTTACGGATGCACATATCGGCTATTTTAACTACATTTTCGGCTAATTCAAGAGCGCCTTCTCCGCCTTTAGCCCATACGTCGGCAACGCAGGCCTGTACGCCCAACCGGTTACAGGCGTTTATAACAAACTGTATTTCTTCTTCCGTATCCGTTGAAAACTTATTTATGGCAACTATGGGACTAACCTCAAACTGTTTCATGTTTTCGATATGTTTTTCGAGGTTGTTTATACCCTTTTTCAGCGCTTCGACATTTGGAATCCCCGCTTCCTTTACAGGCGCTCCACCGTGATAGCGTAATGCCCTGATCGTAGCGACCAGTACCACCGCATCGGGAGCTAATCCTGAATATTGACATTTGATATCCAAAAACTTTTCTGCGCCAAGGTCAAATCCGAAACCTGCTTCGGTAACTACAAAGTCGGAAAACGTAAGTCCCATTTTAGTCGCCAATACAGAGTTAGTACCCTGTGCAATATTTGCGAACGGACCGCCATGTATAATTGCCGGAGTATTTTCGATAGTTTGCGCCAGATTAGGTTTAATTGCGTCTTTCAGTAAAGCCGCCATTGCGCCGTGCGCTTTAAGGTCTCTGGCATAGACCGGTTTTTTATCGTAAGTATATCCTATAAAAATATTCCCTAAACGGC
>JAISDK010000042.1 GCA_031264875.1 Prevotellaceae bacterium | reverse complement strand
TACATTAAGGTATGTGATTATCGGTTTCATATATACGGTATATAGAAACATCCAATGCTCTTTTTAACTAAAGTCTTCGCCTAAAGGCGAGGGATTTTCCCCCGGAAGGAGACATTAATAATTTTTAATCTTGGTACTACCGTTATTTGTGTGGAATCATGTCAAGATCACCGTGAAAAAAGAGGATTGCTATTCTGAAATTTTCGGTATTTCTGTACCCTCTCCCACTGACTGTTCAGCGGTAAAAGTATTTGTTCCAACACTTGTTCTGTATCTGTTTTCATAACGCAAAGGTATAACTTTCCACACAAATAACGGTAGAACCAAATTAATAATACTATTCATTATCGATTTTTAATAAATTCATCAAAAAAAGCGATGCAAATGTATAGACTATGGTTTTATTATGCAACTGCTGAAATGTGCATTTTTCCATCCCTGCATGTCTCTTGTAATAAGATTATTATGTTGGCTAAATTTAATATATGACAGGATTATCATTTTTTAGCCAGTTTTTCTATGTTTTTTTATGTTTTTTTATCATTCGATTTTGTGAGTTTTCCGGAATCAAGAGCATGGCGTATGGAGCTTCTCGAAATATTTTCGACTATTGCAATTGAATGGACGCTTTGTCCATTATTCAAACGAATTTGAATGCACTGCAATTTTTCATCGGTCAATTTGCGACGCTGTTTTTTCCCTTTATTCTCTTTATCCTTTCTTCTTCGAGGAAGTTGAGGATTGTCGGAATTTTCATCGCATTCATGCGAGGCGGCGTCAAATAATATCAAATGACCTGCAGCATAGACAATAGCCTCCTTCATGCTTCTTACGTCAAGTGTTTTAAAAATATTTTTAATGGAATGGCGCAATGCATCATACGACATCTCTTTATTGCTGAATCCCTGTATGCTTAATTTAAGAATTTCTTTCTCCTGTTTCGTCAAACATTCGATGCCTTCCGGACACCCCTTCGATGCCTTCCGGACGCCCCTTCGATGCCTTCCGGACGCCTCTTCGATGCCTTCCGGACGCCCCTTCGATGCCTTCCGGACGCCCCTTAATTGCCCCCAGGAATCTATAATTGTTAATTATTAATTAACTTCCTGAAATCCATTGTGAAGGAAAAAGACTTTGTCCTCGTGTATCATTGTTCGCATAACGCCTTTCAGACGCAATAAGGCTCCATGCGGGACTTTCAATTTGGGATTGTTGGGATTCAGTTTGCCCGCAGATTGCCATTCCGTCCCGTTCCAGTAAAATATTTTGTAATTATCGTTACGTGGAAAATACTGTATTTCGCCGATTTGCTTCGGTTCTCCGAAATCAAGACCGACCCATGCTCCAAGATCATCGTAAAATGTAGTCAAATCTTCATCGAAAACATTATTAATATCCGTCAATTCACTGGTTTCACTGTCCGGTCCCCGCATTCCTGTCGGAACTCCCGAAAGTTTTTTCCCGTCAATGCCGTATATCCCGATCTCGGCAACATTGCAGTAACTGTCTATAGGAGGACGATAGCGTATATAACGGAATTTATTGGCGCTGTTCAGTTTCACCCTGCTGTAATTGAAGCCGTCGGGTAATTTGTTTACAGTATGAAGTATTGTCGAATCCGAGAAATCGCTTTTGTTTGCGCCTTCGAATACGGCTTTTAACATGCGATTCCTCCAAATATCGGCAGTTGCCATATTAAACTGTTTTATTTCGGATAATAAAAGCATATTATGTTGTGTCGTATCGGTCTCAAAAAAAAATGCTTCCCCGACACTGTCCAGGCGGAACGGATTTCCTGCAGGCACTGTCATGCCGTTTACATAATATACGGGCAAATAAACCATCTTATAAGCCACGCCGGAAAACAGAACGCCCGTTTCATCCGGTTTTCCCCGCGCTATGATTTCCCAGCGTTTATCTGAGGTCAGCATTGCAAGATAGACATATTCGTTTGAGGCTCCGGCAGGGCGCGGAATATTTACAGACGTCCTGACGCGGGCAAAATTTTGATATTCCAGCGATACGTCTTTAAAATAACTGTCCTGAAATATCGGAGGAACTGCTGAAATATCTTCCGTAATATAATTTTGAATACCGAATGTCCTTCTGTAAATCTTGGGCTGTAAGGAAGTCCCCTGATGTGGTTCTCCGGGAGCGCTTTCCGTTCCCGCAAAGGAAATATATTTGCCCGAACTGTCGCGGACTGCATTCCACGAATGTCGCGTGTTTACGTGCGGGAACAGCGGAGTATAATCCTGTGTAACGGGGATACCGAGCGCACGCATGGCAAATATGCTTGTTGCCGCTATACCGTTGCAGGTGTTTCGTGTCGTAGCCATCAGCATGGAATAGCTCATGGGTATAAAATCGCTGTCAATCCTGAACTGCGGTAAGAGTTTGTTGAGTTGTGCACAGGCTTCTGCGGCGGAAATATCCGGCTGTTTCTTAAACGAACGGTTTATGTCGTGGAAACTTGCAAGCGCTTTGGCGCGCCAGTTTTCAAGAGGTTCGGTACTTACCCTGTATGGCAAAATATCTTCGCAGAACGCATCGAAAGGGATATGTTTGCCCCCGGGCTGCTCTTCCCAGACTTTAAAAGCCAGCTCAATATTGTTAATCAGACAGTCGCCGGTTATATATTTTACATCCTCGCGGACAGTTAATTCTCCAAGTCCGTATGTCTCCGCAACTAATTTTTTATCTGATGAACTTGTCCATCTCAGCAATGCCG
>JAISDK010000232.1 GCA_031264875.1 Prevotellaceae bacterium | reverse complement strand
TGTTCTATATCGGCGGTTTTCGAGGGACCCGAAATAAACACTCCAAAACCATATCCGGTAGCGGCAATACGCTCGTAAGCCTCGTGCATGTTACTGACAATTGCATTTCTATCGAGAATAATCACAAGGTTTTCAGCGATAAAGTAGAGAGCCTTTTGCCTCACATTTTGAGGAATCCATACACATCCGTTTTCAGCTACGCCAATTTCTCCCTTTACTATGGCGAGTTCGAGGCCGTCAAGACTGTGCGGATCGTCCGTTCCGTCGGGATTGAACGACTGGATTGTGATTTCAGTCAGGTTGGATGCAACTGTTACGGCGTCGGGATACAGATTCCCTATCAGAGTATTGACGTCTTCACCCTCTTTCAGGAGAACGGCGTCGCCGCCAACAAAACGGCTTATTTCCAGAAATTCGGCTACAGGATTGTCAAACCGGATAGCCTCAATTCCTGTTTCCGGCATACTGTATTCCGGTAAGGCATGGCGTCGAATATTTTCGATTATATCGTTTTTAGAACTCATTGATTATTTGTTTTCTTTATTTTTCCTTTCTTCCACATCGAGCTGAAACTTTCGCCGGCAAATCGCGGCATCTCACGTCCGTAGCCCCATGCGTTCAATTTGTTATATATTAAAATACGCGGCAGATGGTTGATTACCGGCGCTATTTTCAGGGCGATACGGTACAGCGCCGGACGGTTGAATAAAAACTTCATGCCTGTGGACATTAGTTTTTTAATACGGTCGGCTTTTCGGAACGAATCAAGCTTTTGCCTCCACAGGTATATCTGATCGGCAAGATTTATTTTTGCAGGACACACGTTGTTGCACGAATAGCACAGCGAACATGCCGATACATTGTCACAGTATTTTTCGGGAGACTTCAACATTCCGAGATTGATTCCTACCGGTCCCGGAATGAAGTAAGTGTATGAATAGCCACCGCTTCGCCGATATACCGGACAGGTGTTCATGCATGCCCCGCAACGGATACATTTCAGCATTTGTATATGTTCGCTGTCGCCGTGGATAGCGCTTCTTCCGTTGTCCACAATCACAATGTGCATTTCGCCGCCCTCCTTCGGCCGGCGGTAATGCGAAGTATAGGTTGTTGAGGGCTGACCCGTTGCCGAGCGCGCCAGCAGGCGTGTAAATACTCCAAGCGATTTCAAGTCGGGTATAAGCTTCTCTATTCCCATCGACACTATGTGCAGGTTGCACAGCGAGGTACCCATGTCTGCATTTCCTTCGTTTGTACATACCACAACCTCGCCCGTCTGCGCTATTCCAAAGTTTGCGCCGGTCATTGCAGCATCTGCCGTAAGAAATTCCCTGCGAAGATGTTTGCGGGCTACGTGGGTGAGATAGGTCGGGTCGCTGTTTCCCTTTTCGGAATCCATTTTTTCCTCGAACAGTTTCCCTACTTCTTCTCTTTTCCTGTGGATGGCGGGCATTACGATATGGCTTGGATGCTCGCCCATAAGCTGAAGGATACGTTCGCCAAGGTCGCTTTCCACCACGTCGATGCCTTGCCCGATGAGGTAATCGTTCAGCAGACATTCTTCCGTGAGCATGGACTTGCTTTTGACAAGTTTTTTTACCTGATGGCTTTTCAGGATGCTGTAAACGATTTCGTTATGCTCCTTTGCGTCTTTAGCCCAGTGAACGGTTGCTCCGTTGCGTTCGGCTTCGGAGGCAAACATTTCCAGATATGAATCCAGGCGGGAGACGGTATGCATCTTTATTTGGCTTGCAAGTTCGCGCAGTTCTTCCCATTCCGGAATCCGCATAGCCATGTTGTCCCTTTTCTGACGGACAAACCAGAGAGTTTCATTATGCCACTGTTCCTGTTCCCGGTTGAGAATAAACTGTGCGGCAGCTTTTGCATGTTGTGTACTCATAGTCCTGATGTTAAAATTTGAACGGCATGTATAAATTTCGCAGGCAGCTTGTTTCTTTTAGCGATACTCTGAAGATGCATCAGGCACGAACTGTCGGCTCCGGTGATGTATTCGGCTCCGGCTGCTACATGGCTTCTGACTTTATCTTCTCCCATGCAGACCGATACGGCGGGTTCCTCGATGGCAAACATGCCTCCGAATCCGCAGCACTCATCGACTTTATCCGGCTCGAATATCTCTATTCCTTCTACCAGCGACAGCAGATTCTTTATCTTGGAATATCGGGCAATGTTCAGCTCGCTTGCCGAAGATAAATGCAGTTCCCTGACGCCGTGGCAACTGTTGTGTATGCTAACCTTGTGGGGAAATCTCCCCGGCAGCTTCACCGGCTTGACGACGTCGTGAACAAATTCGCAGATATCGTATATCTTTTCGCTTGTTCTGCACGGATGACTGCCCTTCAGGACAGACGGATAATTATATTTGACAAATGCTGCACAACTCGCCGAAGGAGCAACGATATAATCGTACTGGTCAAACATTTCATCAAAGTTTTTAGCCAGTTCGAACGCCTTGCTTTCGAATCCGGCATTTGCCATCGGCTGCCCGCAACAGGTCTGGTCTGCCGGATAATCGACATCCAACCCGAAATGATACAGCAGCTTGTATGTTGCAATCCCGACATCGGGATATATTGCATTTACATAGCAGGGAATAAATAAACCAATTTTCATATTAATAATTTGAGCGCAAATGTATAAAAAAAATCATAGCTCATACTGCCGGTATATTCCAAATTACTTTTTGGCAGCTTCCAAAAATGTTTGAAAAATGCTTTGCACACGTGTGCGAAGGACAAAATCAGTTGGAAAAATGGTTTGCACACGTGTGCGAAGGACAAAATCAGCCGGAAAAATGGTTTGCACACGTGTGCGAAGGACAAAATCAGCTGGAAAAATGGTTTGCACTTAAGTGCGAAGGACAAAATCAGCCGGATTTATGAAAATCGGAGCGTCAAAATCGGACGGTGTGCCTGAAATGCTTCTTATAATATAATTGCCATCTGATTTTTTACACATTACTAAAATATAAAGTTCCTCTTTTATTTTTACACGTTGCTTATACAGTTAATAGCGGTTTGTAATTTTTTCTTTTTGCATATAAAAATAATACATTACTTTTGTCCCCGTTTTAATATAAGAGTTAGCTTTTAGCAACTTTAATATTTGTTTTAAATAGACAGTTTTTTTTCAGAGCTACGTTGATAATGAATATCGGGAAAACACCTTTATTAATTATTTAAAATAAGAAAAAAATATACGAAATTATGGCAATTGGCGATAACATTCAACAGAGAGATTCCGGTTCTATAAAAGTAAAAGTCGATGGAAGCAGAAGACCTAAAGAGGGCAATAAAATAAATGTTGAAATTGTCAGAAAGGGAGGAAACATTGATTATTTACAATTCAAGTCTATTATAAAATAACCAGTTCTCAATCATTTAGAAACAAATAAATTGAAAGTGCTATATAAACAGATTAAAAGACACCATTATGTTAATTAATTTATCTAATCATCTGTCCGGCAAATGGTCGCCCGAACAGCTACAAGCCGCAGCTCAATTCGGTAAAATTGTTGATTTGCCGTTTCCCAATGTCAGTCCCGACGGCGACGACGCATATATTCAGGCGCTAAGCAACGAATATATATCCAAAATAGAACAGGCAGCCGGCAATAACAGGGCAGCCGTACATGTAATGGGTGAAATGACATTCACTTTCGTCATTGTAAGCGCATTGATACGCAAAGGATTTACCTGCATTGCCTCTACAACCGAAAGAACAGTAAGAGAGGAAAACGGAGAGAAAATAACAAAATTTGAATTTAAACAGTTTCGAAAATATATATCAATATAATTAAAGACAAGACAGTCAGCAATGACCGGAACGACAGGAAAAAACCTCGCTCGGCGTAGTCTCCAGACCAATGTCGTCAAGTTAAAGGCATAAATCCCGATAATCAATAGCATGAGGCGTTAAGTAATGTG
>JAISDK010000073.1 GCA_031264875.1 Prevotellaceae bacterium | reverse complement strand
GATTTTGAAATAACTGTCGCTGCTGCACGATAAAATGAAAATGACCATAAACGGTATTATCAAACTTTTATTCATATTTTTATTTATTTATAATTTGATGCAAAGGTAGATGCGTGGCAGAGGCGAGGCAAATAATTATTGTGAACGGTGAAAATGTAGTGGTAAACGGCGTTTTTGTGCCATTATGTAAAAGGCGGATAGATAAATATTACAAACATTATCCGGAATTGGGATTCAATAATCAGGGCTTATTTGTAAATAAATTCGTTCTTCATCCTGTTCAGTGTTTCTTATAAATCAGTATTTTATCTTTTTTGGCGGTTTCAAGCGCGAATGATTGCAACATTCCCTCTTCAACCAAATCCACTTTTCTGCCTGTAATTTGCTCTAAATTATAAACAATGCCTCCGTAACGAAAAAATGTGGTTTTTTCGTTCGGGCTGAAACGTATCAGCATATCAATATCGCTTTGGCTGTCTTCTTCATTTCGAGCAAAAGAGCCAAACAGCCAGGCTTTATCTACAGGAGACTTGTCTAACACTGTAATAATATCATTCAACATTTTAGAGTCCATAACACAATATTTTTTTTTCGCCTGTAAATGCACAAAATTGTTTTTAATCAATAAATTTCCCATTGAGAAAGGGCGCACTCACTCACCCACTCACCCCCGTTTCCTAACGTGGGTGGTTTTACGTTTTTAACGTGGTATTCTATTTTGCCCTGCGTTATACTACGCGCGGGATGGTTTTGTGAGATGTTATACTTCGTGTAGGATGATTTTGTGCACTGAGTACTGACTGACGCCGTAAGGCGTCAATCCTTAAATTGACGACATTGACTACAGCCCAATGTCGTCAACTTAACGTCTGAACCATGATTTTTAGGATTAAGGGATTTACATGATTCTTTTTATAATCCTGAAAATCCTTTAATCAAGTAAATCAAGGTTCAGACGTTGCCTTAACTTTACGACATTGGGCTGGAGACTGCATCGAGCGAGGGGAAAAGACCTTTAAAAATATAACCGGCGGTTTTAACCGCCGGCTATCTGTCAATTGAAAATTTAGCAATGCGCTACTGAAAAATCACGGTACAAAGACGGTAATGATAGGTCCGAATGGACCTTTGCCGCCTGTATTATTCTCGTAGCGTGCGCACAGTCCGATTAACATTCCGCGTTGCTCGTCGGTATAATCCAGTGTTATCGACGAGCGGGTCGAGAATGAGGATTCGGTAAGATGCTTGAGCGAAGGTTTTTCGCCATCGGGGATGAACCCGGAACGCAACTCGGTGCCATGTACGCGGGCAGGCTTGGCGGTGCGGTGTTCACGGTTCAGGAAGCGGCACGTGATGCGTCGCAGGACACTCGTGTCGGGTTCAATTTCCGGATATTCGCTCGGATCGCTATCAGGCGTGGACGTTTCGTCGGGGATAGTCAAGCCGAGCTGTTTACGGTCGTCATCGGTCAGGGCTTCGTTGTAGCGCAGGAAGGTGTTCACAAAATGCCGGGAGGATTTGATGATGTTGTCAGCCTTTTCCTTGCGGTCGAGACGGTCAACACTGCCGGCATTGGACGCGTCGGCCTTCTCGCAGGCTTCATCGTAGGCATTGATCTCGGTCTTCAGGGCGGTAACGCGCGCATTGTCGAGTCCGAGACGGGCGATGACTTCAGACTTACTCAAATACGTGATGAAATTTTTCAGCCACGTAAGTAATTTTGCGAATGATCGCGGGATGTAATCCTTTTTTTTCGTCATATTAAGATACTTTAATTGTTTATTATTAATTATTATTCTTATCTGTTTATTTGCAAATACAGGACAGCTATAGTTGCGGGGGCATCCCCCGAAGTTGCGGGGGCGTCCCCCGAAGATGCGGGGGCATCCCCCGAAGTTGCGGGGGCGTCCCCCGAAGTTGCGGGGACGTCCCCCGAAGTTGCGGAGACGTCCCCCGAAGTTGTTTCTGCCCGAACTGATGGAGTTTCTGAACGATTTTTTGCAGGTTCGGAAATAGCGCTTACCTTTGCGGCGAAATCTAAGTGCGCATGATTTAAAATAAGCGCATGAAGTGAGCCTCAAAAACTCATAGGTGTGTCTCCGGTTTACCGCAGTCGCACCCCTGTTAAGCCGGAGAAATCCGGCTTTCCCATTTTACAGGATATGTATTTTTGATTCGTTGCCGGTAAAATAATAATAGACCTTAATTTCGTCTATCTTTAATTTATCCAGTTCTTCCTGTATTTTTTTTGTGTTATTTTCAAACTCAAATAATACAATTTCCGCACCTTGTTTTCGCACGGCTTTTTTTGCATGCCTTACGACGTTATTATGGCTTGAGACATGCTTCAAATCGGCTTTCATTCCATTAATTGTGACGTCAGGGGAAGGTATGCGTGGCAACTCTTTCAACATTTCTATCCTGTATCCGTTTTGGGCAAATACCATGGACATGGCATATTCCTTGTCAAATTTTGCCTTCTCATTTTTACTTACTTTAGAATGTTTGATACGCTCCCTGTCTATAACCAGATACCAGCCGTTATGTTCGTCGAAGTATGCTCTTTCCCAGCTGGAAGTGTAGCTATTGTATTGCGACAGCGATGCTTTTAGCTGTTCTGTTTTCCACGTTAACTCCATTTACAAAAATTTCGGCAAAGTTAGCATAAATTCAGTGGTTAAAACCACTGGCTATATTACAAGTAAAGCTAAAGCCTTTCGGATATTGATTGTTTTACATTAATCATTGAAACGCTAATCATTAGAAAAGATTTCATAAGTTTGTATCCATAAGATAACTATATAAAATATAATAATATGTTGAAAATTAAATTTATACTTGCGCTGACACTGTGTTTTTCATCAGTTGCATATGCACAAAAGGCGTCGAGGGAAAAATCTCCGCCTGCAAACGCAGATACGGCTAAAACGGATGCTGCTAAAAAAACAAATTCCGACGATCCTAAAGCATACAGGGATGTAATCACCGGAGAGGCGGTTACAGACCCCGGAATGTTTAACGTTCACAGGATTAAGGAACAGTACTTTTTCGAAATCCCGGATACTTTACTGAATCGGGACATACTGGTTGTCAACCGTATTGCGAAATCGGCGGCGGGAATGCATTCATACGCCGGCGATCACATTTCCGAAAACGTAATCCGGTTTGAGACTGGTCCTCTTAACCGCATCTTTATGAGACGGATGATTTTCTCCGAAAACTCGACCGACAGCACGGACAACGGCATGTACAGGGCAGTTGTCAAATCGAATTTGCAGCCCATTGTAGCCTCGTTTCCGGTAAAGGCATACGGAAAGGATACCTGTGCAAAATCATATATAATTGATGTAACAAGCTTTCTGCAATCCGAAAACGAGATATTCTACTTCAGTCCAAGTATGAAAAAGGGCTTTTACATAGGCGCTGTCCAGAATGACAAGTCGTACGTAGCCTCTGTCAAGTCCTATCCCGTCAATGTGGAAATACACACGGTACGCACATATTTGAAGACTGCGGAGCCAAATACCACAGCATCTTCATTGCCTGTTTCCTACGAATTGAACAGTTCCATGCTGCTTTTGCCGGAAGTCCCGATGAAATCGCGATATATGGACGACCGCGTAGGATTCTTTGCCAGGAGATTTGTGAGTTTCGACGCCAATCCCCAGGGCATAAGAAGACAGGCTGTGATTACACGCTGGCGTCTGGAACCTAAAGACGAGGACAGGGATAAATACTTGAGAGGCGAGCTTGTGGAACCGAAAAAACCGATTATATACTACATCGATCCGGCTACGCCAAAAAAATGGGAACCCTATCTGATGGCAGGAGTGAACGACTGGCAGGAGGCTTTTGAACAGGCCGGATTCAAAAATGCAATAACAGGACTGCCTGCCCCCCAGGACGATTCAACATGGAATATAAACGATGCACGTCACAATGTGATAGTTTACAAAGCCTCGTCCATTCCCAACGCAAGCGGTCCCCATGTACACGACCCGCGCAGCGGCGAAATTATGGAAACGCACATCAACTGGTATCACAATGTTATGCATCTGTTGCGCAACTGGTATATGATTCAGGCCGGAGCGGTGGATGCCAGAGCGCGCAAAATGCAGTTCGACGACGAGCTGATGGGACAGCTGATTCGTTTCGTCTCGTCGCACGAAGTTGGGCATACTTTGGGATTGCGGCACAATTTCGGTTCAAGTTCTACCGTTCCGGTGGAGAAATTGAGGGACAAGGCTTATGTCGAACAATATGGGCATACGCCTTCCATAATGGATTATGCACGTTTCAATTACATAGCCCAGCCGGAAGACGGCATCTCCGAAAAGGGAATCTTTCCGCGTATCGGAGAGTATGACAAATGGGCTATTGAATGGGGATATAAATGGCTGCCGCAGTTTGACAGTCCCGATGCGGAAATTCCGTATCTCAACAGATTGACTGTTGACAGACTGAGCGCTAACGGCAAACTGTTTTTCGGAAATGAAAGCGAGCCTCTCGACCCGCGTTCGCAAAATGAAGATCTGGGCGACAATTCCATGAAAGCAAGCGCTTATGGAATCAAAAACCTGCAACGGATATTGCCTGTCTTGAAAGAATGGACACGGGAACCCAACGAGGATTATGAACATCTGAGAGGCATGTACGACGAACTGCTAATGCAATACCGTCGGTACACCATGCATGTACTCAAAAATGTGGGAGGCGAATATCATACTCCGAAAAACGTGGAAGAATCGGGCAATGTCTATGAACCCGTTGAATATGAAAGACAGAAGGAAGCCATGCAGTTTCTGGATACGTATCTTTTCACTACTCCCGCATGGCTGATCAACGACAGCATTACTTCACTTACAGGTTTCAATATCTTATCATATATTACATCGTGCCAGTCCGCAGCGCTGTCCCGCCTGCAAGGTTCGGACATGCTGGACAGAATGGTTAAAACTGAAGAACTGTACAGTGGCATAGAAACATATTCCGTTTCCGAATTTTTAGACGACTTGAAGAAAAGCGTCTGGCGCGAGCTTTATACCGGCAGACCTATAGATATTTGTCGACGAAACTTGCAGAAGATTTATATCGAAAATGCATTCAGCTCGTTAAAAACGGTAAATTCGGACGCATCCAGCTTGACCCGTGCTCATCTGCTTTCTCTCAAAAATGATATAAAAAAGGCTGTGCGTTTACAAAAAGGCCTGTCACAATATCATTTGCAGGATATATTGCAAAGAATTAATAAAACATTTAAAAATTGAGAATTGAAAATTAGCGTGATGCAATTCGTCTGACACGGGAATTGCATCGCGCAATTTTCAATTCGTCAGTATTTTCTTTGCTTTTTCAATTCCTTCGCAGAAGCTGTCGATTTCCTGCTTTGTATTGTAGAACGTCCACGATGCCCTGACCAGTCCGGTCAATCCGAAATGGTGAACCGTAGGTTCGGCGCACATGCGTCCGGTTCTGACCGCGATACTCATTTTATCCAGTATTTCGCCCATATCGGCATGGTGAATCCCGTCGGCAAAAAAAGACGCTATGCCGATTTTGCTTGCCGATGTTCCGCATATTGTAATTCCGGGTATGGACGATATTTTTTCCAGAGCATAGCTTGTTAAATCTTTTTCGTATGAATGGATTTTGTCCATACCTATATATATAAGGTAACTCAGCGCTTCGCCCAGACCTATCGCTCCAGCATAGTTTGACGTGCCTGCTTCAAACTTGAAGGGCAAGTCGGAGTACGATGTCTCGGCAAAACTTACATTTTTGACCATGTCGCCGCCGCCCTGCCATGGAGGAAGCTGCTCGAGCAAATGTTCCTTGCCATAGAGTACTCCTGTTCCGGTGGGAGCATATATTTTATGTCCCGAAAAAACATAAAAGTCGAAATCACAGGCATTCACATCCGTTTTCACATGCTGTATTCCCTGAGCGCCGTCAACCAGCACATATACGCCCTTTTCGTGAGCTTTCCTGACTATTTCGTCGAGGGGATTGACCGTCCCCAGCACGTTTGTAGCCTGAGCGACACACAGTAGCCGGGTACGTTCGGTCAGCAGTGTGTCCAGCAGTTCTGTTTTCAAATCGCCGCTGTCGTCAAACGGAAGAACCTTCAACACGGCATTTTTTCTTTCGCACATCAGCTTCCACGGCACAATGTTGGAATGATGTTCCGATTCGCAGACCACAATTTCATCACCCCTGTTCACAAACTTTTCGCCGAAAGCAAATGCCAGCAGGTTTATTGCGGCAGTTGTTCCCGAAGTGAACACAATCTCATGCGTGCTTTTGGCATTGATAAACTCGCAAACGATTTTCCGCGCATTTTCGTACTCATCCGTACACATGGCTGCCAATCTGCTCACCGAGCGATGAATATTCGAATTATACAATTCATAGACTTCCCTGATTTTGGCAATCACCCGCAACGGTTTTTGAGTAGTGGCTGCATTGTCGAGATATATCAGCCTTCGTCCGTATATTTCCCTTCCAAGTATCGGGAAATCAGCCCTTACATTTTCAATATCAAACATTTTTATTCAAAATTAAATTTTCCATAACAGCAGGAAAATGTTCATATTCCAGTTCATGTATTTTTGCAGCTAAGGTTTCGGGAGTATCATCCTCATCGACAGGGCAGGTAGCTTGAAAGATGATGCTTCCCCTGTCGTATTCCCCGTTTACATAATGTATGGTGATTCCCGATTCTTTTTCTTTTGCATCTATAACCGCCTGATGTACATTCATTCCATACATACCCCGACCTCCGTATTTCGGAAGAAGGGAAGGATGGATATTGACAATCCTCTCCGGGAAAATTTTCAGCAAATTCTCTGGAATCAGCCAGAGAAAACCAGCCAGAATAACCCAGTCAATACCCTCGCGCTGCAAAAAATCGACAATATTTTCGGAATGATAAAGCTCCTCTCTGTCAAATATTCTTACCGGTACGCCGAGATTTTTTGCCCGTCCGATAACCCCTGCATTCTTTTTGTTCGTTAATAAAACACTTATGTTTGTGTCGATTATTGGCGAAAAGCGCTCAATAAGACGTTGGGCATTTGTTCCCGAACCTGATGCGAAAATGGCTATATTGCTCATTATAACGTATATTAAAATTCAGTTGCAAAAGTAAAACAAATTTTACTATTTTTGCGCCCGAAAATGAGAATATTTTATTTGAATAGAATATTAAGATTATAAAAATATTATTAATTAAAAAGTTAAAATTATGGCAGATGTTGCAGCAAAAGTTAAGTCAATAATTGT
>JAISDK010000133.1 GCA_031264875.1 Prevotellaceae bacterium | reverse complement strand
TTTTTTTGTCGTCAGCAGGATTTTGTTTCGCGAGCATCCATATTGCCAGAGTTGCAATTACAATAAATATTTGAGAAACAATGGAACCTTCAAAGCCAAATTCGCCTCCGCTCAGAATATTATTTTCCGTCGGATGCTGGATTATAACGGAGTATATCTCCTGACCGCTTACCTTGAAACCGAAAACTGTTCCCTGAAAAAAGTTCCAGCTGAAATGCAAAGCAACAGGAAACCAGAGATTTTTTGTATATATGTACGAAATTCCAAGCATCAGTCCGGCCAGTACTATACTGACAAAACTCATCATATCGAAGTTCGGGTTAAATATGTGCATAATTGAGAATATCACGGAACTAAGCGCGAGGGCAACATATTTATTCATCGATTGCAGCAGGTTATTAAGTATATATCCTCTCATGATTAATTCTTCGCCGAATGCAACAACTGAAAATAAAACAACACTTGTCAGCAGTTTATACGTATCGTACGTAACGGCAGTTACACGTATTTCGTCAAGCATAAACAGAATGCAAAAGCCAATTGCCATTATCAATGCTCCCATAACGATTCCCAGCAGCATATTCTTCCGAAAATCTTTCAGTTGAAACCCCAGACTTTTGAAATCTGCACGGTCGATATAATGAGTGAAGATAAAAACAATAAGCAATGTTCCTGCCGTGACGATTATTCGCAGTACAGTGGTTTCGGTCATCGTCACCGATTCGTCGGCTATATCCAGTCCCAGCAGCAAATATCCGATCAGCTGCATAACTGCGGTGACTATTATAAACGGTATTATGATCAGTAATGCTCTAATCCAGCCTTTTAGCAAAGGTTTTCTGTTCTCGGGGGTAATGTTGTCAAATTCCATAACTTAATGAATCTTTTCTTTTTATTGCCATAATTTGTTTAACAGTATCGGTAACATTTGTTACAGAATCTGCTATATTACTATTTCCTATAAATTCGTAAAGCGGGGGAGGCCCCGTAAACATGTCTTTTTCCTTCATTCTGGTAGTATCCGATTCTTCGAAGTTGTATTTCACCGACTTTCGTCTTATTACAAGATGCTGGCGGGTTGCAGTATCCGGCTTAACTTTGACATTCGCCTTTTTTCCCTGACCGGGAATCTGCCTGCCGGCAGAAGTTGCAGGCAAAGACGCCGGCGTTTTCGGTTTCTTCAGATCGGATTCCCTGTCGAAATCCAGCCAGCAGACTTTCAACACACTGAAGTCAGGATTATTAAAATGCACTCTTAATGTATAGTCAGTGAAAACGGTGTCTTTCACAAGACTTATCTCCTGTTTTTCTATTACTGAATCTTTGACAGTTCTCGATTCCAGCCAGACTGTCATTTTCGGGTTTTTCGTACTGTCGTTCCTGTAGAAAAAGTAGCTTGCCGAAATGTCGTAAACGCCCTGTTCGGTTAATTTTACGTCAATATCCTGCACGTTTATGCTTTTTGAAATTATCATAGTGGAATCAGCGCCAACATTCATGTTTTCGGACAGTTTCTCGATTCGTGCCGGTTCCCTGTAAATGTTTTTTTCATTTTCGATTATCTCTACAACCTTTTTTAGAACCGATTGCAGTTTACCGTTCACGGAAATATATTTCAGAAACGTATTGTGCAGGTCGTCGAGAGTGTATCCGAATTTTTCGACTACAGGCTCATATATTCTCATCGAATCCCTGTCGCGAATGAAGGGAGCTTCGCGTGCGGACAACACGACATCGACAACATTCATTTGATATATTATCTCTGCCAAAGTGTTTTCGGGGATGATTTTCTGCTTCGCACAGGAAACAAACAGGGTCAAAATAAAAACGATAAAAGTTTTCTTAGTCATACATATAAATTAAATGTCAATTATTTTTAATCCGGCAATTTCTTTATCTTGATGATTGTAAATGCTCTCGACTAAATTTGAAATACGTTCCAGGTCGTCATGCGTTTTTTCCAGAGTAATGTTGCCTCCCAGACATTCCAGTTTTTTCAAAACCAGATTCAAGGTTATCTTGTTGATGTCCATGGACGGAACGTAGGCATCGTCCTTATGGTCGGTATTCACTTCCAGAATCAGTCCACAGTTCACCAGCGCCTTGATTATCACGTTCAGCGACCTTATCGACAGCCCCAGTTCTTCCGACAGCCGGGACGCAAGCTTGGGCGGGTCGCCGGACTCGAATACATCCGTAATATTTTTCAGCACATACACGGAAAGCGCCGTAAAGTTAAGATGATTAATGTTTTCCTGTTCCATGATTTCATATTCGTAACTGTCGATATTTTGATATGCAAACGAAAGTTCCGCGCCGAAAAGAACTATTTGCCAGCCTATTCGGGCGCACAGCAGAAACAGCGGTATGGCTGCCAGGCTTCCGTATATTGCATTATATTTCGAGATGCTTACCTGCGAATAGATATATATCTGTTCTACCCAGTAGAATACCGTACCGGCAATTATGGCTGCTATCAGCGCCGGAACAAAACGTACTTTGACATTGGGCATTACAACATAAAGCAAGGTGAATATTATCCATATAAGAAGAACCGGTAAAAAGTTGAACATCACCGGCCTGATTGTTCCCAGAAAAGGAATCTGCTCTACCGCCGAATCGAAATAAAACCGGAAAGCTACTGTTATACTGTTGGACAGAATCAGAAGTACCGGAGCTATCAGCATGATTGACAAATAATCCGAAAAGCGTCGCGCCCACGAGCGGTGACGCTTTGCCTGCCAGATTGCATTCAGCGCTTCCTCTATCCTGACAAACATGCTCAACGACGACCACAGCAGAACGCCTATGCCGACTCCCGTAATCCAGCTTCCACGTGCATTTTCCAGCGCCGATTCGGTAAGCTGTAATAATTTGTTTACAACTTCGGTCTGATCGGGAAAAGTTTCCGTCAGCCATTCCTGCAAATAATGCTCTATGCCAAATCCCGACGACACGGCAAACACAATGGCAACTATCGGGACAATGGACATGAGAAGGTAAAACGAAAGAGACGATGCCTGCATATTCACCTTTCCATTATTAAATTCCCTGACCGTGATGAGTATCACTTTCAACTGCCGTACCCAGAAGGCTCTCCGCTTACTCAAAACATCAATGTTCAGATGCCAGATGTCATGAGTAATAAATAAAAAAATCTTGGTAAAAAAATCCGTTGCTTTAGACATGGTTTATTGTATTTATAGTCGTTCCCAACAGTCCGAATTACATTTTATTAATCTCTGAACAAGTATTGTAAAGGCCTCTCCACGAAACGCCTCTTCTTTTCATCACATTTTCCAGATACTCTTTCCATACGATTTTGTCCCTCTCATCGTCCTTAACAACAGCGCCCTGCAATCCGGCGGCCAGATCCTCGTCGGATACATTACCGTTTCCGAAACTTGCGGCCAAAGCCATGCTGTTTGTTATAAGAGAAATGGCTTCGGCGGTAGAAATCACTCCGCTTGGCGACTTCAGCTTTTGCCTGTCGTCCAGAGTAGCGCCCCGCCTCAGTTCGCGAAACACCGTGACAATCTTTTCAATAGAATCGCCGGACGGGAGCGTGGCCTTCAGCTTGTAGTTCGCCGAAATTTCCCTCACCCTCCGCGATACAATCAGTATTTCCGTTTCCAGATCGGCCGGAGAAGGAAGCACAATGATATTAAACCGTCGCTTTAAAGCTGATGACATGTCGTTTACACCTCTGTCGCGGGTATTCGCAGTTGCGATAATCGAAAACCCCCTTTTGGCGGGAACATCCATGTTCAATTCCGGAATAGCAATCGTCTTTTCGGACATTATGGAAATCAAAGCGTCCTGAACTTCCGAGGCACAGCGCGAAATTTCTTCAAACCGTGCAATACTCCCCGTCTCCATTGCCCTGTACACAGGACTTTTAATCAAAGCCTCGCCCGAAGGCCCGTTAGCCAGAAGCATCGCATAATTCCACGAATAACGTATATGTTCCTCGCCCGTTCCGGCCGTTCCCTGAATCACCTTTGCCGAATCTCCGCATATCGCCGCCGCAAGATTCTCCGACAACCACGACTTAGCCGTTCCGGGTTCGCCCGCAAGCAGCAGCGACCGGTCGGTAAGCAACGTAGCTATTGCAATCTCCACAAGCCTGTTATATCCTATATACTTTGGTGTAATATCGACTTTTCCCGATTTTCCGCCAACAATGAACTTCAAAACCGTTTTCGGCGACAACTGCCAGCCTGCCGGCTTATCTTCTTTTCGATCTTCGACCTTGAGGGCATCCAGTTCACTGGCATAGAACAGTTCAGCCGGTAATCGCAGTACATCTTTTTTATCTTCGTTATTTGCCATATTCTACAAATATCTTTTTCTGTTAAACGCACAAAATTAGTCTATTTTAAAACAATCAAAAATTTCGACACGCAATCATATAATTTCCCACCCGTAAAATTTAATAATTCAAGATATTAAAATAGCCGGACTTTTCACGGCTGTTTTCCTTTTTTTATTTGAAAATGGCTCACTTACGATAAAAACAATTAACTCGCGTCATGCAAATACATATACTGTATGTCACCTGCATCACTGTTATTCCCAAAGCGGCTCAGGCTTTTCTCTTCAAAAATCTCGGATCGTGAAGCAGATAGGCATATTTGCCTTCACCCTGATTGGCAAGTTTCAATATTTCGGTTTCCATATTTGTTTGCCAGTCGTAGTTTATCAGAGTTTCGCTGCCGTCGGCTTCGGCTCTGATGATATCCGAAGGCGACGAGCATCTCTTATCTTTATAATATACAGGTTTTCCCGAAAGGAAAGTAGAGATGTAAAATTCTTCGAGTTTATATTGCTGTATTGTTTCGGAATCTTTCAGCGACATGTCGGAATTGAAGGACGTTGATTTCATTTCACGCATTTTTTCCGATTCCGTAAGCTCGTCCATGACTCTGTCAATCATGCTGCCGGCTTTGATTGAAGGTTTTATATGTTCAAAATCTTCAATCGGAATAAATATGCCTGTATTCTTCTTATCCTTATTTACTACAATCTTTATCATCTCAATATAATTCTGTCCATATAACAAAATTCGCGGCAAATGTACGGTATAAATTCATAAAAAATTGTTGTTTGCCTGACATTAACATTTTTTAACACATATTAATGACTTATAAGCGCTAACATTGTTTTGCTGCGCCATTTTTTTCTCTGTAAATTTTCAATTAAAAAAAAACTTCTAACTTTGCGACCGATAATGGTATTAAATACCTCGCGGACAAGGCAATGTAGAAGTTTCGAGATTTAGCGCCATTTTAACAGGAAATAGAAATAAATTATAAAGTTTGGAAAATAGAAATTGAATATGCAGGAAGAACTGAACAATAGTGCGGAATTTCAAGATGTTGAAAATATTTTGGAGGACAAGTCAAATGAGATGAATATTTTTTCGTCCCGTCTGGAAATTCTGTTCAACAATGTAGGAGAAATTTTAAAAGGCAAGTCAGAGGAACTTAAACTGATAACATCAGCTCTCTTAGCTGGAGGCCATATACTTATAGAAGACAATCCCGGCACGGGAAAAACAGTTATGGCAAAAACCCTGTCACAGTCAATATCAGGCAAAAATGCGGAAAACGGGCTTCTCTTCAAACGCATACAGTTTACGCCCGACTTGCTGCCCATGGACCTTATCGGTCTGCATCTGTTTAATGACAGCACAAAAGATTTCATATTCAAAAAGGGGCCTCTTTTCAGCAACGTCCTGTTAGCCGACGAAATCAACAGAGCTTCGCCGAAAGTACAGTCCGCCCTGCTGGAATGTATGGCAGAAAATCAAATAACAGTGGGCAACACAACATATCCGCTCGAAAAACTATTCTTTGTAATAGCAACGCAAAATCCGGTGGAAATCGAAGGCACATACCCTCTTCCTGCTGCCCAACTGGACAGGTTTTTCATGAAAATCCCGTTCGGATACGTAAGCAGCGAGGCGGAAATGGACATATATCGAAATTACCGGAATATCGACAGAAAAGTCTCTGACGTTAAAACTGTTTTGAGTGAAAACGATATTTTCGAACTTAGAAGCAAGGCCGAAGCAACATTTGTACACGGAGAAATTGTAAAATCCGTGCTGAACATCGTGAGCGCCACACGCGAGCATCGCGACATCATACTCGGCGCTTCGCCTCGCAGCGGCATCATTTTTCTCAAGTGCCTGCGTGCGTATGCACTTGTCTGCAAACGCAGCTTTGTGGTGGAAGACGATATTTTCCGCCTTGCCGAACCGGTACTCAATCACAGGCTGATATTCAGAAATAAGGATGCGAAAGAAAATTCGTTGAAAAATATAGTACATAAAGAAATTTCACGCTTAAGTAAATTAAACTTGTATTCGGAATAGATAATGTGTAAACTGCATTATATTTATTGTAAGACAATTATAGCTTCCCTGCTTCTGCTCGCGGTTACAGAAGCAAGCTCGCAGGTAAATTCTGTCAAAAGATATGAAATCGATATCCGGCGGGAGGAAATGAGTACATCATCTTCGGGCTCACTGCCTAATGAAGTAATGCTGCGTGCCAGGGAATTTATCAGAAAAGACCCTGCATACTATGTCGGATACATGTTTGAAGGATTTTACAGATACGACCGGTCGGGTGACATTGCCGGATATGCACAGGCCTCGAAACCTCTGCGACAAGCTTTGGAACTGCTGGAAAAAGACTATGCCGTAGCGCTGCGGGATGCATATTCTTCGGAAGAGGCTTATGAGGAATACAAAAACCGCGTACATGATTACATATATATCACCGAAAAACTTATGGACTGCTACAGCAACATCGAACGTCCGGATTCTGTAATATGGCTTTTAAACAGGTATAAATCATGGGGATTTCAGCATGACGAACTGGGAGCCGACAATTATATAGCATGGACATATCACAGAAACAGGTTTTATACTTCCGAAAAATTCGACTTTCTATACAACTCGGTGAAAGAAAATGAAATGGCGGCGCTGCATTTCCTTCAGGAAAACCTGAAAAATATCAGCAAAAATGCGGCAAGAAACGAATCGGTAATCAGCCACTGGAGAATAGTAGGCGCGAAATTGAGCGTTTACCACTACTTGTCAATCATATACAGCTACCTGCACAAGCCCGATTCGGCACGGTTGTACTACAGCTACATGAAACCCTACAGCAGCATTTTCCCATACAATAACTATGCAATATTCTGTTTCACAACAGGCTTTTTTGAAGAATCATATTCCTATTTCAAATATGCAAGTTTCAGAAATACTTTAGACAGATACCATCTCAAAGAATCAATCTATTACATGAGCATCCTCGATGTGATGAAGGCCGAACCGCAAAAAAGCGCCGACGACTTGTCGCTATACATAAAACAGTCGGGCGTGCGACCCGGCTGGGGCTGGTATAACATGGGGCTGGCAAGGGCGCTGATGTACAACGGACAGCTTGATTCAAGCATGATATGTATAAACAAGGCCGGAAAATTTAACGATGTACATATAGGCACTACCTGGGGACAAAGCCATTATGCCTTCAGTCACAGTATCCTTAAATTCATAAACCTTCAAAGAAAAGAAGCCGCAATACGTTTCGAAGATAAACACTACTGGCTGTCGCCCTCGAAATTAAGGGAAATCGCAGAAATAAAGCTGGAACAGTACATGACGCAGATACTGATATTCAATCAGCTGTCGTCCAATCCGGAACGCAGCGAAGTTTACTACAGGCTGTTTGCTTCGGAAGCTACAATTTCGTTCGACGAAATATTCTATATGATCAAAGATTACGGTCGAAGCTTCTTTATTAAAGAGTTCGGCAAACAGATAGAAAACGACGAACGGGATATTATCCGCAAATATTTCAAACTCTTCCAGGGTAAACTCTATCTCGAAAAAGGCAATACGCGCAAAGCCCTGAAAGTATTGGAGGAAACTTATAATCAGGATTCAATAGAAAGCAGTGAGTATGAAAAACTGTATCTGGCTCGACTGTACGAAGCCCTGGCTCTGGCAAACGATGCTTCGGGTACAAAAAACAACTTCGAGAAATTCAAAAATCAATTTTATCAGACATATCCCCAGTTAGTTCCCTACAGTCCCGTCAAGATGAAATTCAAAATAGAAACCCAAACCAGCGAAATAGAAAGCTCCAGCCGGATTCTGTCCGACTTAAACAAATTCAATATAGACTTTGAGACAAGCGGTGAAAATCTGCCGGTACTGAAACTCAATTTCAGCAAGAAAGGCGATAAAAACGTCGTGGAATACAGCGTAGAATCTTCGTGGGGAACAGCAATCGTCAAACCTTCGACAATTGTTTATACCGACACAAAAGACGTAGCCAAAAAACTCGCATATTCCATTTTCAATCTAAAAACATAATCATCATCACAGCGCTGTTTTTCACTTTAAACCAGCAAACTACGTCCACAGTGCGAAAATAATTCGTGCCACACTATTCGTAATTCGCAATTTTTAT
Organism: Prevotellaceae bacterium; assembly: GCA_031264875.1. GTDB lineage: Bacteria > Bacteroidota > Bacteroidia > Bacteroidales > UBA932 > JAIRLF01. Next base: position 1,718 of record JAISDK010000133.1, on the reverse strand, counting down.
CTACTTTTGCGCTCCCTTTTTGCCGGTGTCTATAAACGCGGCGTGTAATGGGATCCACGGTAAACGCCTTGGATTGAGTAACACAGTTAAAATATTTTTGAAATGAAAAAAATAGAATTGGAAGGAACAGTGAGAGCCGGTCTCGGAAAAAAAGAGACAAAAAAATCACGTAATGAAAAACAAATCCCATGTGTGCTTTATGGCAATGGAATAGAAAATGTACATTTTACAGCTTCTGTGAGCAGTCTGAAATCAATAGTTTACACTCCCGAAGCCTTTTTGATTGACTTGAAAGTATCGGATAAAAACTATTTTGCAGTGCTGAGAGCAATACAGTTCCATCCGCTGACCGATGAAATACTGCATATTGATTTCTTCAATGTGGATGAGTCAAAGCCCGTTGCAATAGACCTGCCTGTAGTAATGGAAGGCAACTCCGAAGGTATTAAACAGGGCGGAAAATTGCAGATTCTGGTTCGTAAGCTAAAAGTTTCGGCGCTGGTAAACGACCTTCCCGAAAATCTGGTTGTAGATATTACAAATTTGGGGCTGGGGAAAACAGTCTTCGTAAAAGACCTTTCATATCCCAATATTACCATTTTAACTCCTTCGTCTTCAACAGTATGTCGTGTGAAGGCTACCCGCGCATCCCGTGAACAGACGCCACAAAAGTAATTTGAGATACAATGATGTATTACCCGTAATTTTGTTAAAATGAAATATTTAATAGCAGGGTTGGGTAATATCGGAAAAGAATACGAAAAAACAAGGCATAATGCCGGTTTCGAGATATTGGACACTTTTGCAAAAGCGTCCAATATCGCTTTTATAACCAAACGATATGGAGACATTGCTGAAGTAAAATATAAAGGCAGAACTTTTATATTATTAAAACCCAGTACATATATGAATCTCAGCGGTAACGCGGTCAACTACTGGCTGCAGGCCGAACATATCCCGCAGGACAAACTGCTGGTTGTGCTCGACGATTTGGCGCTGCCCTCCGGAACAGTAAGAATCAAGGGTAAAGGCAGCGACGGAGGTCACAACGGACTGAAACACATAAATCAAATATTAGGAAATTCAAACTATGCACGTTTGCGTTTTGGCATAGGAAACGATTTCCCGCAAGGCTATCAAATGGAATATGTGCTGGCTAAATGGACTAAAACCGAATACGAATCCCTGATTCCTCACTTTGAAACAGCTGTGGAGACTGTTAAAAGCTTTGCCCTCGCAGGTATCGAAAAAACAATGAACACCTATAATCGGAAAAATTGAATAATTTTGCAGCCTTGTTACAACATTAATAGACAGTAAAAATGGAGACAGAAGAAGTAAATGGAAACGGAGTAAAATCGTTAATTATCGCCAATCAGATATACGATACGGTATTTAAAAGACTGATGGAAAATCAGCGAATAGTGAAATTTTTTCTCGGTACCATACTTGGACAGCAGATAGAAGACGTATCAGTTCTTCCGCAGGAGTTCACCTATAAAAAAGAGGAAAAGAAGATTTCCCGTAAAATCGGGAACAGTGAAAAAAAGGGAGGAACAGAATATTTTTCCGTCTTCCGCTTAGACTTCATGGCAACCATCCGAACCAGCGGCGGCAAACGTGAAAAGATTCTGATAGAAGTCCAGAAATCATGGGATACCATGGACATAATGCGTTTTCGCAAATATCTCGGTGAACAGTATGCAAGAGAAGAGATT